>NZ_KV786413.1:0-44163 GCF_001806915.1 Granulicatella sp. HMSC30F09
ATAATGTGTCCAGGATTCTGGGTACATATCACATGGATGAGACTTTTGATGAAATTGATGCATTATTTAGTAGTTTTGTAGAAGTTTTGAATGCCACTCACAATTCCCGCAACAAGCTTATCTTGATAAGCACTATCACTGATTTTCTTGCTTTCAGGGCCATCCATATAGCCAAGTTCTAATAACACAGCGGGTTTTGCAGTTTCACGAAGCACGGCAAAACTTGCACCACGAATGCCACGGTCTTTAGCCCCTGATTTTTCAATAATCGAAGCGTGTAGATTCTCAGCTAGACGTTTACTTTCACTCATACGAAGGGGATTGTCATGAGCTTCCTTATTAATACGAGGTGGAAGATCTTCATCGGCTTCATAAATATAAGTTTCAACACCACTGCGACTTTGTCCACGAACACCAGAAGCGTTGAAGTGGATACTAATGAAGAAGTCCGCATCGGTTTTATTCGCCATTTGAGAACGTTCTGTTACGAAGTCGACAAATTCATCTTTATCCCTAGAAGTAAGAACCGTATACCCAAGTCTTTCTAATTCGCTACGTAGTTTACGATAAATTTGCATATTCAAATCTTTTTCGCGAAGCCCATTATAGACTGCGCCAGGATCTTTCCCGCCGTGCCCTGGGTCAAGGAAGATAACATTTTTGTATTGTCCGTAATTCACGGCTTCAGGAACTTCAGCGACCCAAAGACCATCAGATTGGAAAACATGCTTTTTACCATCGATAGTGAAGAGGTTACGCACATAAGAACCGCCTTCTTGTAAGTAGAACCATCCACCATAAGAGCCGTCGTAAATCCATTCTTTCTCGGCCATTGAACCGTCTTCTTTTACATAGTAAGCGCCAACCCATTTATTTTTGTCCATTTCACCAGCTTTTTGGAAATGATACCATTTGTTTTGAATTAAAAGCCATTGACTACGCGCATAAGAGCCGTCTTCTTTTAAATAGTACGTCGCTTTGTAATTTGGATCGTAAATGAATTCGCTCTTAGCCATATAGCCGCCAGACTTCAAGTAGTAGTCGCCTTTCCATTGACGGCTTGCGTAAACACCACCTGGCTTAATGTAGAACCAGCTATTGTAGTTTCTGTCGAAAACCCATTCGTTATCGGCCATCGCACCGCTATCTTTTAAGAAATAGCTGCCACTCCATTCGTGAGAGTACATCACACCATTATCGTGGAATGCGTACCAAACGCCATCAATTTTCTTCCAATCTCCACGGAAAACTTTTCCCCCTGAAAGAGCGTAGTACCATTTTCCACCTTGGTAGCTCCAGCCTGGTGAGACGAGCATTCCTTCATTATCTACCAAATACCCGTCTGGTGTGAGGCCGTTTCTGACCATTTTTCCATCCTCGCCAAAGTAGAAGTAACGATTTTCTGCCCATTTCCAAGTGGAAGTAACTGGTTTATCCTTCTCATGATAGTAAATGTTGCCATCAGCTCTCAAAATACCCGTATAAGGTGGACGTTCCCCTGGCTTGTAATAATAGATATCATTTTTAGCATCGGTTGGAAGGGAGACGGGAGCCTCCGTAGTCTTCTCCGTCGTCGTTTCTTCTTGCTGAGTTGTTGGAAGCTGCGTTGTTTCTTCACTCGTTGTTGGAAGAGTCGTCGTTGTATCTGTGACGGTTTCTGCTAACACGAACTGAGGAAGAAAGAGAGAAAGAGCAGCTGTTAAAAAAGTGAGTTTTGTTGCTTTTTTCATAGGTTCCTCCTGAATCTTTTTTTACGTCATCAGTGTATCAAAAAGGGGGAAGGGGTTCAATGTTTTAACACTTTGTTCATACAAAGTTCAAAAGTAGATTTAGTTGAAAGAATAAACAAAAAACCAACTACCGGAGTAGTTGGTTTGAAACTGGATGATTATTCTCTCATTGAGCCATCTGCAGTAACATAGTAAGAGTCAATCCATTTGTTTGTATCTAATTCTCCACCACGACGGAAGTGATACCATTTGCCATTGATTTTTTCCCACTTATCAGTGATGTAGAAGCCATTGCCATCAAAGTAGTACCAGCTAGAATAGTTCTTGTCGTATACCCATTCGTTTACAGCCATTGACCCGCTACCTTTGACGTAGTAAGAACCGACCCATTGATTTGTATCTAGTTCTCCGCCACGACGGAAATGATACCACAAGCCATTAACTTTTTCCCATTTATCACTAACGTAATGACCATTTTCTGCTAAATAGTACCAGCTAGAGTAGTTCTTGTCGTAAATCCATTCGTTCTTAGCCATTTCTCCATTCTCTTTAAGATAGTAGGCCCCTTGCCAAGTGTTACGAACCATTTTTCCGTTATGATCGGCGTAATACCATTTGCCATCCTTTTCAACCCAGGCATTTTTACGGATGATGCCGTTATCCCCAACAAGGTATCCATAGGCTTGAGGATTTGGTTCTAAATGTCCTTTAGCATTAAAGTACAGGAATTCCCCTTCATTAACGGTTTCCACTAATGAGTTATAAACAATTCTTCCATTTTCGTCTGCGTAAAAAGTATTTTCTCCAATTTTAACAGTCTCTTTTTGTGCCATTTCTCCTGTATCTTGGAGAAGGTAACCGTCAACGATTGCACTTTTTTGCATGATGCCTTCTTCGTTGAAATAGTACCATTTTTCGTTAATTTTTCTCCATTGAGAAGTAATTGGAACATTATTCACGTGATAATACGTCACGCCATCTCTAGAAGTAAAACCAGTAAAAGGCTCTTCTTTTGGTTGATATTCTTCCACGACTTCATTCTCGTGGTTGTCTGCGTCGTTTTCTACAGGAGCTACCGTTGTGGCTTCTGTCGTTTCAGCAGGTGCATTTTCTGCGTAGACCGCTTGAGCAGATAAAAGAAACATTGCTGCAGTCATAAAAGTAAGTTTTGTAATTTTATTCATATTTTCCTCCCTGTTTTTCAAAAATGAACGTTCTTACTATACCAAAAATTCTTTTGAAGTTCAAACTATATTAACAAAATTCACGAAAAATTTACTTTTTCCTTCAGCAATAATCGTTCTTTTTTATGCTATAATCGGATTTATGAAAAATAGAGACATTACAAAACAACCAAAACAAAAAATTCTAAAAGGAACCTTAATGACGCTCTTTGCGGGGATTGCCTGGGGGATGAGTGGAGCGAGTGGTCAGTACTTGATGGCGCACGGGATGGGTGTACTTGCCTTGACGGATTTACGACTGATTATCTCTGGGACGCTACTGCTTCTTATGAGTTATCTCTTCAACCGAGAGCAGCTAAGCGCGTTTTTTAAGGAGAAGAGCAATTACGTCAAAATTGTTATTTTTGCCTTTGTAGGATTATTCTTAAATCAATTTTCGTATTTACAAGCAATCGCCTTGAGTAATGCTGGAACGGCAACGGTCTTGCAATATCTCTGTCCGGTCATTATTCTCGTGTACATCTGCTTGAAAAATCGTACGGCACCGACTGCGTCTGAAGTGACCTCAATTGTTCTTGCGATGGCGGGAACCTTCTTAATTGCGACACATGGTCAGTGGAATCAACTTAGCGTCACACCACTAGGGCTATTCTGGGGTATCTTCAGTGCGTTCACCTATGCCATCTATATTATGCTTCCGATTAAACTCATCCAAACGTATGGAAGTCTAACGGTGATTGGCGTAGGAATGGTGATTGCAGGAGTCATTCTTTTCCCAATGAGTGGACTCACGACCCTTCAACTAGAATATAGTGTTGATATTCTGGCTGCATTAACGGGAATTATCCTTATCGGAACGGTCATTTCTTATACGATGTTCCTAAAAGGGACGAGTTACATCGGTCCGGTGAAAAGTAGTTTGATTGCTGCGGTTGAACCTATTTCTGCCGTCTTCTTTGCTTTTCTCATTATGAACGAGCATTTTTATGCCATCGATTTTGTCGGAATGGCGATGATACTAGGAGCGGTGGTCTTGATTTCAGTACGTGACCTTCTCAAAGAACGCCGGAAAGTGGAACAAGGCATTATTGAATAAGAAAGAATCAAACCGCAATTGGAGCGAATCCAGTTGCGGTTTTTGAATAAAAATTTTTTCTAATCATGATGATTTCGAAGTTATTTCTGGTATAATAATTGAAACTAGGAAAGGAAGTGAGCGAATGAATACGGCAGTGTTAAATTATTATTTCGAGAAATCGGGATTATCGAAAGAATTTATGGAACAAAAAGTCAGTAAACGATTCGGTCAGTTTTTAACGGGAGAGAGAACACCTTCCTTTAACCAATTATCAGAGATGGCGAAACATTTTCGGATTCCTTTAGGAGTGTTACTTAGTGATGAAGTCATCCCTGAGAAGAAAATTGAGATTCCTTTTAGAACGGTAAACTCAGAATTTATTGGAGAACCTTCTAGGGAATTAAGAGACACGATTGAAGAGATGAAGTCAAAGCAAGCATTTCTAAAAGAAGAACGTTTACCGGAACTTGATTTCATTGGAAGATTTTCGATGGATGATAATGCGATGGTTGTAGCCCAAGCTGTGATGGAGATATTGGACTTAAGCAAAAACTATTTCGAAAAAGTCAAAAAAGAAGAAGTGTTTAAGTTCTTGCGTGGAAGAATCAGTCGTGTAGGTGTCTTTGTTTTTACGAATGGGAAATTTCAAGACAATACCCATAGATTACTAGACCCAAAAGAGTTCCGTGGCTTCGTATTGTCGGATAAGGAAGCGCCAATTATTTTTATTAATCAAGCAGATACAAAAAATGCGCAGATCTTTACGCTAGTCCATGAATTTGTACATCTACTGTTAGGAGAAGAGGAAATCCTTGGTCAAACGCCCCTTGAATCGGAGTATGATGAAGTAGAGGCCTTTGTCAATAAGGTAACAGCAGAAGTACTTGTGCCTGCCGACCTATTGAAGATGAGATATGACGAACATCCTTCAATTGACGCATTAGCATTATTTTTTAAAGTCAGTCGCTTTGTGATTGCAAGACGATTGTTGGACTTAGGATTTTTATCCAAATCAGACTATCAAATGCACGTGCGTGAATGGGAAAATGAGTGGAAGAATCAAACGAAACCAAAGAGTAAAGGTGGAGATTATAAATACAATACGCGTTATCGCATCGATAGAAATTTCTTCCAGTATATTGAGAATGCGATTCAATCCGATCGCATTACGTATACAGAAGCTTTTCGTTTATTAGGAGTAGGATATAAAGGTTATCAAATATTAAGGGAGAGATAATAGGGTATGTATCTACTAGACACGAATATTTATATTGCATTTTATGAACGGTATTATCCGCAACGGAACTTTCCAACATTTTGGGAGAAATTAGTTCAAACTTTTCAGCAGGAAGTCGTTGTCCCAAGAGTTGTGATGGAGGAGACTAAAAATAGTGCTTGGTTAAACACTTATATGACAGAGACATGTGGTTTGAATCCAATTGATCATCGAAAATACTGGATCCAGTGGGCTGAAGTTTTGAATAACGTACGCAATAATCCAGTTTATACAAGTGAAGCATTAGATTCACAAAATGGATGGTCTAAAGAAACGGTAGCAGATGCATGGTTACTGGCCATTGCTAAAGAAGAAAAATATATTCTGGTAACTGAAGAAACAAAGAACGTGAATCTATATAAGGGTGGACCGGTAAGAAGTGCAAAAATTCCTGATGTCGCAAAGGATATTGGTGTAGAGTGTATTGACCGCTTGGAATTCTTCAAGCGAATTGAGTTAAGTATTTAATAGTGAGATTCAAAGACTTGTCGATTTCGACAGGTCTTTTTTTTGTTTAGAAAATAGGATAAAAAACTTTAAAACTGAGACCGTTCTCATGAAACTTTCATCTTTTTCAAATAAATCGTTTGTGCTATACTATGTACCATCAATCCACAGATGGAGGTCCTGAATTTGTCTTATTCACTCGAAATTTTACCAAGTTTATTACACGGAGCAGTGACGACATTAGAAGTGTTCGCACTCGTGCTTATCTTCTCAATTCCGCTGGGCATTCTCATTGCCTTTGCGATGCAACTCAAATGGAAGCCACTCAACTGGCTCATTCATATTTACATCTGGGTGATGCGCGGGACTCCTCTGTTACTCCAACTCATCTTTATTTATTACGTCTTGCCAAGTGTCGGCATTCGTCTAGACAGACTCCCGGCAGCGCTCATTGCTTTCACGCTCAACTATGCGGCGTACTTTGCAGAGATTTTCCGCGGGGGGATTGATACGATTCCAAAAGGGCAGTATGAAGCGGCGAAGGTGTTGAAATTCACTCCAGGAGCGACGATTCGCTATATTGTTCTTCCTCAGGTGACGAAGATTGTCTTGCCAAGTGTCTTCAATGAAATCATGAGCCTTGTCAAAGATACGTCCCTTGTTTACGCGCTTGGAATCTCAGACCTGATTCTGGCGAGCCGTACCGCAGCTAACCGCGATGCCAGTCTTGTTCCGATGTTTCTAGCAGGGGCGATTTATCTGATTGTTATCGGGGTTGTGACGCTTGTGGCCAAACGCATTGAAAAGAAATTTAGTTATTATAAATAGGAGGACAAGCAGATGTTAGAATTACGCAATATTAGTAAACGATTCGGCGATAAACAAATCTTGTCCGATTTCAACTTAACCATTCACGAAGGAAAAATCTTGGCCATCGTCGGACCTTCAGGAGGCGGGAAAACGACTTTACTTCGTATGTTAGCAGGACTAGAAACCATCGACTCTGGAGAAGTGTTCTATAACGGCGAACCGCTCGCACTTGATGAACTTACAAAGCGCCAACTGCTTGGATTCGTCTTCCAAGACTTCCAATTATTCCCACATTTATCGGTATTAGAAAACTTAACGATTTCACCGGTGAAAATGAACGGGGTGCCTCAAGAAGAAGCCAACGCGAAGGCACGCGCACTCTTAGAACGTCTCGGCCTACCTGGACACGAGGACGCATTCCCGTATTCACTCTCAGGCGGGCAAAAGCAACGGGTAGCCTTGGCTCGCGCAATGATGATTGATCCTGAAATCATCGGCTATGACGAACCAACATCAGCACTCGATCCAGCCCTTCGCCTAGAAGTAGAGAAGTTAATCCTCCAAAACAAAGAACTCGGAATGACGCAAATCGTTGTGACCCACGATTTAACCTTTGCCGAAAATATCGCGGACGAATTATTGACGTTCGAACCGAAATAGGAGGCCGCTATGAAGAAACAAAAAGGAATCCTAGGGCTTTTGGCGCTTGTAGGGGTGGCGGTCATGAGCCTTGCGGGCTGTACGCAACTGGCAAGCAATCCAAAAGTCGATAACTGGGATAAATACCGACAACAAAAGAGCATCACGGTCGGCTTCGATAATACCTTTGTACCGATGGGCTTCGAGGAAAAGAATGGCAACTATGCCGGCTTTGATATCGAACTCGCGCAGTACGTGTCGAAGAAACTCGGTATCACGGTTCACTTCCAACCGATTGACTGGGATATGAAGGAAACGGAACTCCAAAACGGTACGATTGACGCCATCTGGAATGGGTATTCGGCCACAGACGAACGCCGCGAGAAAGTCGCCTTTACGATTCCCTATATGCAAAATACGCAAATCTTAGTCGTGAAGAAAACGAGTGGCATTCACTCGGTAGAAGATATGACAGGGAAAGTCCTTGGCGCACAAAATGGCTCGTCTGGGATGTTGGATTTTGAAGAACATCCAGAAGTGTTGAAGAACCGCGTCAAAGGCGGGGACGCCGACCAATACCAAAGCGTGAACGAGGCCATTATCGACTTGAAGAATGACCGTATCGACGCCTTGCTCATCGACCGTGTATACGCGGATTACTACCTCACAACAGAAGGCATTGCCGACGAGTACGACACGATTCCTTCAGGATTCGAGAGTGAGTCCTTTGCGGTAGGGGTGAGACCTGCCGATAAGAAGCTACTCGAAGCGCTGAACCAAGCCTTCAAGGAACTCTATCAAGAGGGCATCTTCCAACAAATCAGCCAGAAATGGTTTGGCGAGGATGTCGCAACACCTGAAGTTAAAGGGCAAGAATAACCAAATAACACAAAACCATCGCTGGACGGAAGGCACGCCTTCCAGAAGGCGATTTTTTTGTTTTATAAAATGCGCTAAAGTTCACAAACTGAAGATATAACGGTTCTAAAAAGTTCAAATAACCAAAAATAAGATTGATAAAGAGCTCACAAAAAGGTACACTGAAGATGTAGAAAAGTTCAAAGAAGGGAGAGAAAACCATGAAAAAATTAGAAGGGAAAGTAGCCCTCATCACTGGAGCAGCCGTTGGACTCGGAAAGGGAATCGCAACGGTCTATGCCAAATACGGCTCTAAGATGTGTCTTGTCGACTTATTACCAGAAGTCGAAGAAACAGCGAAGGAATTACGAGAAACCTACGGCGCAGAAGTCCTCACTTATGTCGGAGATGTCTCCAACAAAGACCATATGAAAGAAGCAGCCAAGAAGGCAAAAGACGCCTTTGGGGAAGTGAACGTGGCTTGTTGTAACGCTGGGGTTTGTCGCTTGGCTCCATTTGAAGAAATGAGCGATGAAATGCGCGACTTCCATATCGATGTGAATATCAAGGGCGTATGGAATACGTGTCAGGCCGTCATCCCTTATATGCTGGAGCAAGGTGGAGGTAGCATCGTTATTGCTTCATCCGTGACAGGGGATATCGTAGCCGATGCCGGAGAAGCAGCCTATGCCATGACAAAAGCAGCGCTCGTGGGATTGACAAAATGCTTGGCCATCGAATACGCAGACCGCCATATCCGCGTGAACTGCTCACAACTGGGATATGCGCGTACACCAATGGTTGAAAAGATGGCCACCGAATCCAACCCAGACAACCCAGAAAGTGCCATCCAAGACATCGCAGTAGGCGTGCCAATGAAACGCTTGGCAGACCCACTCGAAGTCGGCGAACTCTTCGCCTTCCTTGGAAGCGACGAAGCCAGCTACCTCACAGGAAGCCAAATCGTCATCGACGGCGGTAGCACCTTACCCGAAACCATGAGCATGGGGACGAATTAGGGGAGAATAAATTTTGAAAGAAAAATAATCACCAGTTTTATCTGGTGGTTATTTTTTTATTTATGTTAATGTAGATTTCATGTACAATAAAGCTACAATAAGGGAGATAAGTATATGGGACAAGAACTGTTTAATTATGACAATACAAAATTAGAAGAAGTGCTTCAGTATTCTGAAAAAATCCTTAATCGAAAGTTCGCAGATATTATAAAAGAATATGATGAGGCGGAATATAAGACATACGAGGATTATCAAAAGCAAGAAGCCAATGTGTATGAGAAAAAAGAAATTAAGCCGTCTTCAAAAGGACAGTATGGGAATTATATAGAACGTTATTATTATGGCTACCAACCGAATAGTAATGATGCGGCTGATTTTGAAGAAATCGGAGTAGAACTCAAGGTAACTCCTTTTAAAGTTAATAAGAATGGAACTATTTCTGCAAAAGAAAGATTAGTTTTAACGATTATTAATTACCTTGAAGAGAATCTTGACGACTTCTACCAATCACATCTATGGCGAAAATGTTCAAAAATACTTTTATTATTTTATAATGGCTTAATTCCTGAACAAACACTTTATGATTATATGATTGAAAAAGTTTTCCTTTTTGAATGGTTCGAAGAAGATATGAATGTTATTCTAGATGATTATGCTCGTATTACTCAAAAAATTAAAGATGGCCGAGCACACGAATTGTCTGAATCCGATGGCAACTATTTATCAACTTGTACCAAAGGAGCCGGTAAAGGGAAAGACTGGAGAGAACAACCCTTTAGTGAGGTGATGGCAAAACAACGTGCTTGGGAATTAAAGTCTAGTTACATGACGTATTTGATTAATCATAAAATCTTTGCTAGTCATGAACAGGAGAGTGTATTAGCTACTGCAAAAGGTACAAAGAAAACTTTTACTCAACTTATTGAAGAAAAGATTTTGAAGTATAAGGGTTGGAAAGCAGAAGACTTATATGATGCTTTTGATGTTCCTGTTCGTTCGAAATCTAAAAATAGTTTGTTAATCAGAAAAATGATTGGCATTACTGGTGACTTAGAAAATACTCAAGAGTTTCAGAAAGCGAATATGAATCTTAGAGTCATTCGGGTGAATCAGGATGACCTCCCTAAAGAAGATTCTCCATTTAAGGTTTATGATTTTATCGAGTTAGCACAAAATGATAATTGGGAAGAGTCTCATGTTTTCCAAGAAATTTGTGATAAACGTTATATGTTTGTCGTATTTAAGGAAGAAGCTCCAGGTGAGTACGTATTAAATCAAGTGAAGTTCTGGGGATTCCCTGAGCGTTTAATATATGAAGCACAACGTGTATGGAATGAAACACGTGCCATTATTAATGAAGGGGTACAGTTAACACAGTCAGATAAGGGAGTATCGACGAATTTCCCTCAGAGCCAAGTGAATCAATTTTTATTTACAAAAATTCATGCTTCAAACTCTTATTACGAGATTGAAAAAGACGTCTTTGTCGGAAAAGGAAAACTCTCAGATACGAATCCACTACCCGATGGGCGAAGAATTACAAAGCATTCATTCTGGATGCCTAAGAAGTTCTTACAAGAAATTTTGCAAGGCAAGTGGGATTAGCAAATCAGTTAATCAAATATTGAATTCATGATATAGTAAGATAGAAATTTTGAATGAAAATGAAAGAGGTAATCATGTCAAAACTTAAAGTATTCTCAATGTTTGATGGCGTTGGGGGATTTATCGTTGGCCTTGATGAGGCAAACAGAAAATTAAATAAAAAATTTTTCCAAGTGACTGATACAAACCAATTTGAACCTAGTCGAAAAGCGCAAGATGCGTTTGAAGTGGGAGTATACAACTATCCGAAAATCAATCATAGTAATGAAGACATCATGCAAGTTTCATCAGAGTATTTCGATGAGATGAAAGCGAATGGTGTGAATATGATTGTTGGCGGATTTCCATGTCAAGATTACTCAGTAGCACGCAGTAAAAAGCACGAAATGGGTATCGAAGGTAAAAAAGGAGTTCTTTTCTGGGAGATTATTCGCGCGGTGAATCATATTAAACCAGAATATCTTATTCTTGAAAATGTAGACCGACTATTGAAATCACCGTCTAAACAACGTGGACGGGATTTTGCGATTATGCTTGGAGCATTTAATCAATTAGGCTATACCGTTGAATGGCGTGTGATTAACGCGGCAGATTATGGTGCACCTCAAAGACGTCGACGCGTGTTCTTCTTTATTTATAAAAACGACTCAGCTTTTGCAAAAAAACATGGCATTAAAGATTTATCACCAGAATCATTTGAAGCCTATATTTATAAAAAAGGTCTTTTTGCCAAACAGTTTCCAGTAGAAAATAGTGCGAATAAGAATCGTATCTATACAGATAAACTTAGTGAACTAGATGCACATTCTGAAGAGTATATTGTTGATATTTCTAATAACTTTACTGGGAAAGTATGGAACACCGGTTTGATGAAAGATGGAATTTATTACACCATCGATACAACACCTGTATTCGAAAAAGCAATGACTTTAGGCGAAGTAGTCGAAAAGGCTAAAGAGTATTATGTCGAAGAGCATGGTGAGGAAGCTTATCAAGAATACATTCAAAAGTACGTAATTCAAGACGAAGATAAGATTAAGAAATTCCAATACTTGCGTGGACCAAAGAAAATTGAGCGTACGACAGAAGAAGGATTTACTTATATCTTCTCTGAAGGTGGGATGAGTGAAACAGATGATCTCTCACTACCAGGACGTACAATGCTTACAAGCGAGGGGAGTGTGAATCGTTCAACGCACTTCTTGAAAGAAGGTAATCAGTTCCGATTATTAACGCCAAACGAAGCAGAATTATTACAATGCTTCCCTTGTGATTGGACAAAATACAAGAAACTATCCGATGGAACAGTTACTGAAGTTAACGACCGTATGCGTTATTTCTTTATGGGGAATGCGCTCGTTACTTCCATTGTGGAACGTATCGGTATAGGAATGGCGAAAATGATTTAATCCCAAACAATTATTTAGACTTACGAAGGAATATGATATAAGTCCTTCGTGAGTCTTTTTTTGACAAAAAAGTACTTGAAAAAAGCAAAATGTAACATATAAGTTACGTAACTTATATGTTACATTTAGGTCATAGGGAGGTAATAGGTATGGGAAAGAAATTTAGGGTTGATAAAGAGAAAGTGGATCGTTTAGAGACGCTTGAATATAGCGAGATGATTAAATTAGCGGCAGTCTATAAAATCTTAGAAGATGAAGGCGTGACGCCAGAATTGCTCGAAAAATGGGGATACTATTATAAAGGAAAACGCTGGTTAAAAATACCTGTATCAAGGACTAAAGAAGGGGTGGATGGTAGTGACTTCTTATTTAACACGCAAGTTTATGAAGTTCTCATCGATTTACCCTAATTTCGAAGAAGACTTACTTAGAGAGGTTTCTCTACAGAAAGTAGCTTTGAGAGCGATTCGGTTACGGGTCAATCATCAATTGACACAGGAAGAATTTGCAGCGAAGTTAGATGTAAAGAGAGCCTATTTAGCAAGATTAGAAGCAGGGCATCATAATCCAACTATTATGACGCTTGTGGAATTAGCTCGACAAAATGGATATGAGATTGAGATTAAGCTCAAAGAAAAGACATTTTAAGATTCTTATCGATTGTATTGTGATAAATACGATAAAAGTTAGAAGTTCAAATTGAAAACTCCTTTGATTCGTATTATGATAAATTTACTACGAAAAAAGGAGCCTTGAGGGTGGAAAGAATCGCAAATCCTGTAATTTACGAATTAAAGTATGAGAATAAAATGGAACCTCATTATGAAGGTGTTCAAGAAACTCATGAAAAACTAATTTTTAACTATCCGACAGTTTATATTGTTCATCATCCTGAAAAAGAAAAATTTTGTGTTTATATTGGTGAAACGACAGATATCAGACGTCGTACAGAACAACATCTTAAACAGGGGAGCAAGAAACGCAAAGATTGGGAAAAATTATCAAGAAGAGATGATGCCAATATGTTTGTGATTGGGCACGAATTATTCAATAAATCTTTAACTCTTGATATTGAAAACAAGTTAATGCATTACTTAAGTAGCGTAGAAGCAGTCCAGGAAGTTTATAATCGTCGTACGAATGAGCAGAATGAGTATTATACCTCTGATCAGATGGAGCCAATTTTCTCAAAAATATGGGGAGAGTTACATCGAAAGAATAATATTATTTTTCCAACACGTAGACGGATAGAGGATGCAGCTGTTTTTAAAGCTTCTCCATTCCATAAATTGACTCAGGAACAATTACAAACCAAAGATAGAATTATGCTCAAGATTTTTGAAAACGTAGCTAATACTAGAAAAGATACTCCGCACCAATTAATTATGGTGAATGGTGAGGCGGGTTCTGGAAAGACAGTTCTAATGAGTAATTTATTTTATGAGTTATTCCAGGAAAGCGAAAAAGAGCAGGGTGAATCTATTTTTAGTGGAATTTCAACATATCTATTAGTCAATCATGAACAACAGTTGACCGTTTACAAAGAAATCGCAAAAAAACTAGGTATCAAAGAGCAGTATGTTCAGAAACCAACTAGTTTTATTAATAATCATTCCTCAGAAAATCCTGTTGATGTTGTTATCGTAGATGAGGCTCACTTATTATGGACACAAGGGAAGCAGTCTTATAGAGGGAAAAATCAATTAGATGATCTCCTAGAGAAAGCAAAAGTAGTTGTGATTGTTTTTGATGAAAATCAAATACTTTCAACTGAACAAATTTGGGAAGACGAACTCTTAGATAAATATAAGGGAATGTGTCAAAACGAAAATAATTATATTGAGTTGAAGAATCAAATGCGAATTCATTCAAGCAAAGAGACAGTGAAGTGGATTCGAAATATCATTGACTTACAAGAAGTAGGACCAATTCCTCACGATGAGTTAGGGTATGATTTACGTATTTTTGAAACTCCTAAAGAACTAGAAAAAGCAATTGTTGAAAAGAATGATAATGAAAATATCGGTCTGTCTAGAATAGTAGCTACGTTTGACTGGGAATATAGTGGTAACAAAAAAGAGGATGGTTATTGGGATGTTTCTATTGGAGATTGGAAAATGCCATGGAACTTACAATTACCTAAAGTTAAAAAGAAATCCATCAATTATAAATCATTGGCATGGGCGGAACAACCTCAAACAATCGCAGAAGTAGGTTCGACTTTTACAATTCAAGGTTTTGACTTAAACTATGTTGGGGTGATTATTGGACCATCAGTCGTTTTTAGAGATGGAAAAATCCAGTTCGTTCCTGAAAATAGTAAAAACGAAAAAGCGGTCAGAAATAGAACGTTGTCTGATGGAAGAAAAGAGAAATTTGGGGAACGACTATTAAAAAATGAACTGAATGTACTATTAACTCGGGGAGTAAAGGGGCTTTATATTTATGCCGTTGACCCAGCTCTTCAAGAAGAATTAATGCGTAGACAAGGAGAAAAGATAAATGGCAAATGAAAATAATCCTAGCATGAAATTAATTAATCAGTTTCATGATGATCACCAGTGGAGACAATTCCATAACGCAAAAGATTTGGCTCTTTCAGTATCCATTGAAGCTGCTGAATTGTTAGAAATCTTCCAATGGACTGATCCAGAATCTGCTGTGGAGAAAAAACGTGAGGACATTGAGGAAGAATTAGCAGATGTTCTTATCTATTGTTATACTTTAGCTGAAAAATTAGACATGGATATTGATGAAATCATTGCAAAGAAATTGGTGAAAAATCTGAAGAAATATCCTGTATAGTTAATTAATATGCAAAAAGAAATCCCGCTAGTTTTAGCGGGATTTCTTTTTTTCGTTCGTTTTTATTCATAGAATTATCAAATTTACATCATTGACAGCGCTTTAAAAAATGAGTACAATGAACTCGAAACAAAAGTTTAGGTACGTAACATTTGTAAAGGAGGAAATGTTGTCGTGGAAAATGTGAAGTTGCTTGAATGTAAAAACATCTGTAAATCGTTCGGCGATAACCATGTATTAAAGGGCATTAACATTAGTCTTTCTCCTGGAGAAGTCTCCGCCATTATTGGGGGGAACGGTGCGGGTAAGAGTACGCTCATGAAGATTATTATGGGCATTTACAAATCCGACCAAGGAGAGATTATTGTTAATCAGGTTTCTCATAAGAACTTAACACCTGCAGTCGCTTTAAGTAGTGGGATTTATTTGGTACCGCAAGAACCGATGCTCTTTAAGAATATGTCTGTTTTAGAGAATATTCTAATTGGATTGCCAGGGGATGCAAGCGAACAAAAGGCAAAACTCCTCAAACTCATTGAAAAGCTAAAATGGAGTATTAATCTAGAGCGCAGGGCAGATACCTTAACCATTGCTGAACAACAATTGGTTGAAATCCTAAAAGGCTTGATTCGTAATCCAAAAGTTTTAATTTTGGATGAGCCAACCAGCTCGTTAACCTTTAATGAAACCGAAACGTTATTCGAACTCATCGAGAAGCTAAAGTCAGAAGGCGTTGGGATTCTCTATATTACGCACCGTCTTACAGAAGTCTTTAAGATTGCTACTGACATTATTATTATGCGCGATGGGAAGATTAGCTTATCTGGAAAGACACAGGACTTTACCAACGATATGTTGATTCAAGCGTTGTTACCGGATGGAACGAATATGGAAGATCTTAGAAATCATGACAATGGGAGAGTCATTGATCGAACAGTCGAACCGATTTTATCGGTGGAGGACTATTCGGGAAATGGCTTTAAAGGTGTATCTCTAAAAGTATTCCCTGGGGAAATTCTCGGGTTGGCGGGTGTTGTCGGTGCAGGTCGTACAGAACTCGCTGAGACGATTTTCGGGAAAGACGAAGTGCATAGTGGAAAGGTCCTTCTTGGAAAAATCGATATCACGGGGAAATCTACAAGTGAGGTGATTCATCTCGGTCTTAATTATGTACCTGAAGATCGATTCAAACACGGAATTTTTAAGATTAGTGATCTTGGGATGAATATCACGGGCGCTTCTCTTCAGTCGATTGGAAAGTATTTCGTAAATCGAAAACGTGAGAAAGAAATGTACGAATACTTTAAACGCTCCTTCAAGATTAAATCGATGGATGTTAGTGATGAGATTGGTAGCTTATCGGGTGGGAATCAGCAAAAAGTGGTGATTGCCAAAGCCATTGCCTCCATGCCAAAGCTATTAATATTAGATGAACCGACACGAGGAATTGACGCAGGAGCCAGAGGAGATGTGTATAAAATCATTCAAGAGCTCAAAGAAAGAGGGCTTGCGATATTAATGATTTCTTCGGATATGGAAGAAATTGTTCAATTATCTGATCGAGCAGTAACGATGTATCATGGCAGAATTAATGCAGAGTTTGTCGGTGAAGAAATCACCCAAGAAAATCTGATGAGTGCCTCATTCGGTGTTGTAAAAGGAGAGAAAGTCTCATGAAGAATTTACTCAAACAGCGAGAAATCGTCTCAATCATTTTTATCATTGGACTATTTGTAGTCGTAGGATTATTCAATCCACAGTTCTTGGCACTTGAGAATATTTTCCAGATTGTCAATAACAGTGCTGTCTATGCGATGGTGGCGCTAGGAATGTGTTTTGTTCTTTTCACCGGTGAGATTGATGTCTCCATTGGAGCAATTGTTGGGTTAACAGCAGCCATTACGGGAAAGATGTTAAACGGGGGAGCTTCTATCTTCTCAGTGTTTATAGTAGCGATAGTCGTTGGAATGGCGATAGGCATTATTAATGCTCTGGGAATTGTGCTCTTTAAAATTCCTTCCATTATCATGACGCTTGGAATGATGGGGATTATTCGTGGGTTCCAATATATCTATACAAATGGACAATGGTTACAAGATTTTCCAAATGAATTTTTGAATATCTCTCAAGAAACCATTGGCGGAACTTTTGGATACGTGTTTGCAAGCGCTTTAGTAATTGCGATTTTACTCTACTTCTTTACGAAGAAAACGATGCTGGGTAAGAGCTTTAAAGCAGTAGGAGACAATATTGATGGCGCAAGACTCATTGGGATTCCAGTTGAGAGAATTAAGTTCCTCAGCTATATCATCTGTGGAAGCTTTGCAGCTATCGGCGGTGTCTTATATGCGAGCCGTATTGGATTTGTGACGCCAACAGATGGAACGGGTTATGAAATGACTGCAATTGCCGCATGTGTGATTGGAGGTATTGCTCTTGAAGGAGGCCAAGGTTCTACGTTTGGAGCTATTATTGGATCTATTCTAATGACATCGATTAGTAGTATCCTAGTTTTCCTAAACTTCCCTTCAACGTTCAACAATACGATTACCGGAGGAATCTTAATTGCGATTGTAGTGATTGGAGCTATTTCCAACCAAAGAACGCAAGAAAATATTCGAAAAGAACGACTCCGCGTAAGAGTAGAGCAAGGAGGGGAATAAGATGGAAAAGAGCAAAAAATCAATATTCAGTTCTCTAAAATGGCGCTGGGAGTATTTCTTAGTTCTACTACTAATTTTAGAGTTTGTCATTTTCGGAAGTTTGAATCCACGCTTCTTAAATCCATTCATTTTAATGAATTCGATTAATAATTTTATTCCAGTTTGTATCGTTTCTCTATTGGTTACTTACGTCATTATCACTGGGGGAATGGATATTCAAGCCGGATCCATTATGGGATTGACTTCGATTTGTGTAGGGGTTCTCTGGCAGAAGATGGGGCTTAATATCTGGTTAGCAGTACTGCTTGGGCTTCTTGTAGGAGCGCTTTGTGGACTGATTAGTGGAATGTTAATTGCTTATGCAAAAGTTCAGCCGATGGTCATTACACTGGGTGGATCCTTCCTTTATTCGGGCTTGTCCTTGGTGGTTCCCGCGCTTGCTGGAGTAGTAGCTTACCAAGGGATTACTAATTTTCCACCTGAATTTCAGGAGATTGCTGCAGGAAATATCGCTGGGATTCCAAATCAGGTCATAATCTTCGCAGTCTTATTGATCCTTTCGTTTATCCTTTTACACCTTACAAAATACGGAAGAAAAATCTTCCTCATTGGGGTGAACCGAAATACCGCGGAATACTCTGGAATTAAGACTGCTAGAGTTGTAATGAGTACCTACGTCTTATCTGGGATTGCCGCTTCGATTTCAGGAATTCTACTAACGTCTTATCTTGGTACAGCAAAGCCGGACTTTGGAGCTGATTTGACCTTGCCGATTATTACTGCGGTGGTATTAGGGGGAACTTCTATCTACGGTGGTAAAGGAAACGTGATTGGAACGGGGTTAGCAGCCTTAATTATTGGTTTTATGAAATTTGGTTTAACACTTATTGGAGTTAATGCGCAATATCAAGATATTCCAGTTGGAATTCTATTGATTCTATCACTCATTATCAACTTTATGATTCATTCAAAAGTGTTCCAAAAAATAATGAAAAAGAAATAAGGAGGAAAGAAGCGATGAATAGTTCATAGTGTGAGATTCCCCAGTTGCAAAGTTGTCAAAAGAATGAGTTCAAATAAAGGAGAATTAACATGAAATTTAGAAAATTTTTAACGTATGGTGTCCTAGTTGGAGCAACGGCTTTCTTTTTAGGCGCTTGTGGAAACAGTAGTCAAAATTCAAGTTCAACTTCAAATTCAAATTCAAACGCAACAACTCAAACTGCAAACAATGGTGGGAAAGTAGTCTTCATCCCTAAAGTAACAGGGAATTCTTTCTTTGAATCTGGAAACTTAGGCGCTCAAGAAATGGCTAAAAAAGAAGGCTTTACAGTGGATTATAACGGTAATCCTGTAGCTTCAGTAGCCAACCAAGTAACCATTATCAACAACGCGGTTCAAACAGGAGCAGGCTCTATTGCAGTTTCTTCTGTAGACCCAACAGGACTAGATAATGCCCTAAAACAAGCTCAAAAAGCAGGGTTGAAAGTCGTTACTTGGGACTCAGACGTTTCTCCAGATGCACGTAGTTTAATGGTATCTCAAGGAACTCCGACTCAATTAGGAGAAATGTTAGTGAAAATGAGTGTGGATGCATTAGAAAAACGTGGAAAGGATCCTAAGAAAGACAAAATTAAATATGCATGGCACTATTCTTCTTCAACCGTACAAGACCAAAACTCTTGGCAAAAAGTGGGTGAAGAATATATTAAGAAAAACTATCCAAACTGGGAAAATGTGAATGAATCAAATTACTACAGTAACCAAGATGCTCAACAAGCTTTAAACGTAGGTCAATCAATCTTATCTGCACATAAAGATATTGATTTAATCATTTGTAATGACTCAACAGCTTTACCAGGACAATTACAAGCGGTTCAAAACGCAAAACTTACGAAGAAGGATATTACTGTAACTGGATTCTCAACTCCAAACTCTATTAAGAAATATGCTAAAGATGACATCATCGAAGAATGGGGTCTATGGGATGTAAAAGTGCAAGGTGCTCTTGCTGTGTATCTTGCAAACTACTTAGCTTCAGGCAACCAAGCAAAAGTTGGCGATAAGATTAATGTCCCTGGAATTGGAGAAGTTGAAGTTCAAAATAACTCTATTTTAGATCCAAACTATAAAGATTCACCAGATAGTGGGGTTGTATTATTACCAGAAAGAACAATCTTCACGAAGGAAAATATGGATAAATACGATTTCTAGGAGGAAAAATAATGGCAGATTTAGAAGGTTTAAAAGTTTCAAAAGAATATTATATCGATCAACCGGTTAAGACATTAGATCAGTTTTTTGTGAAAGGGGCTCATAATGTCGATTACGGAATGAAAAAACATTTAGCGAATATTTTCAATCCTAAAAGCGGGAATACAGTGATGTTTGCTTTTGACCATGGGTATTTCATGGGCTCAACAGCTGGATTGGAACGTCTAGATATCGTGCTTCCAAAAATCGCACCAGAAGTAGATTGCTTGATGGGTACACGTGGAGCGATTCGAACAAGTGTTGATCCAAGTTGGAGAAAATCAACAGCTTTACGAGTGACTTCAGGTTCATCGATGTTGAATGACGATTTAAGTCATGAAATCTTAGCAGTGGATATTGAAGAAGCAATTCGATTAAACGCAGACTGCTTAGCCGTTCAAACTTTTATCGGAGCTGAAGGACAATTATCAAGCTTAGATAATTTATCTAGAGCGGTTAACCTTGGTAATCGTTATGGCATTCCAACGATGGGAGTTGTAGCAGTCGGAAAAGATATGGAAAGAACAGATCGCTTCTTCAAACTAGCAACTCGTATCGTAGCCGAACTGGGAGCTAATTTAGTCAAATCATATTATTGTGATAATTTTGAAGAAGTAGTAGCTGCATGTCCGGTACCTATTGTCGTTGCGGGAGGTAAAAAATTACCTGAAAAAGAAGCATTAGAGTTAGCTTATAAAGCTATTCAAGGAGGAGCAAAAGGGTTGGATATGGGTCGTAACATTTTCCAAAGTATGCATCCAACGGAAATGGCTAAGAGTATTGCAAAAATTGTTCATGAAAAATATACGGACAAAGAAGCATTTGAATACTATACAGATTTAATCAATCGATAATCTGAAAATGTAGGTATGAAAGGGTTAGGGAAGACGAGTGTTATTTCCCTAATTCTTTTGGGTAGTGTATACTTTATTCAGTTAAGATTTTCGTAAAGAGGGTAAATAAAATGGATTTTTCTGAAAAAGATAAACGTTATAAAGATTCATTACTTTATAAGGTTGCATGGCTCTATTATATTGATGGTTTGACTCAAAAAGAGATTGCAGATCGTCTTTCTGTCAGTCGAATTAAAATCATCAAAATGTTAGAAGAGTCACGTCAAAAGAAAATTGTTCGTTTCCACTTTTCGACAGTCTATCGGGATAAAAACAAGATTGAACAACAGTTAATAGAAAAATACAATTTAAAAGATGTCTTTGTTGTGCCATGGAGTAGCAATGAAAACTTAGCGGAAGATTTAGGACAAG
Source organism: Granulicatella sp. HMSC30F09 (assembly GCF_001806915.1). NCBI lineage: Bacteria > Bacillati > Bacillota > Bacilli > Lactobacillales > Carnobacteriaceae > Granulicatella > Granulicatella sp. HMSC30F09. Next base: position 21,042 of record NZ_KV786413.1, read on the forward strand.
CTACGGCCATGTATCTGAATGATTTAATTAAAGATGATGCATTCGTTGGAGTTGGTTATGGTGAAACAATGGGAGCCTTCCTCAGACATTTATCAGGATTGACGGATAAAAATCTATCTGTCATCTCCATGACTGGTGGAGTAATGCCCTATATCAGACAGATTGGAAATGGAATCATTGATATTAAACACTATTTAATTCCTGCTCCATTAGTTGTAGGTAGTAAAGAATTAACGGAAGCAATTTTGAAAGAAAAATCAGTATCCGATATTGTCGAAATGACGGAGAAAATCAATGTAGTTGTTTCTAGTTTAGGTGGAATGCAAGAACATTCGACCATACTGAAATCAGGTCTTCTCACACCTGAGAAGTTTGAAAGCTTAAAGAGTAAAGGTGCAGTTGGAGATATGCTAATGCACTTTATGGATGAGGATGGCAATCTCGTTGATGATGAGATTGAAGACAGAATCATCAGTACCAAGCTAGATAAACTTAAAAATTATGATTATATCATTGTTGCAGCTGGAGGAGACGCAAAACTTCCAATTATTCATACTGCTATTACACATGGTTTTGTTAATGTATTAATTACGGATGAAAACACAGCAGAGCTTCTATTAGGAGACTGCACATGGAAGAAAGAAGAGAATACTTATTAGCGCTCGATGGAGGCACAGGGAGTTTTAGAGCTATTTTATTCCAAAAAGACGGTGTGCAAAAAGCTATTGAGCAAATTGAATGGGAACATCCTGTATATGATGAATACCCAGGAAGTGTAGGTTTTGATTTTGAAAAAAACTGGGAGATTATCCAGCGCTGTATTCGAAATCTAATAGAAAAAAATAATATTGCTCCTGAAGATATTAAAGGGATCTCAACGGATTCAATGAGAGAAGGGTTCATTCTTTATGATGAAAATCAAAAGGAATTAATTGGTTTTTCTAACATCGATGCTAGAGCCAAAGAAGAAGTGATTTCATTAAAGAGGGAACATCCTACATTAGAAATGGAAATCTATCTTGAAACGGGCGAAACATTTGCATTGAGTGCAGTTCCACGTTTGCTTTGGGTTCAAAAAAACAAGCCAGATCTTTACAAAAAGGCTAAATATATGAACATGATAAACGATTGGATTGTATTCAAATTAACTGGAAAAATCGTTTCAGAGCCAAGTAATTCTTCTACTAGCGGATTATTTGACCTAGCTAAACGCGAATGGTTACCGGAAGTAGCGAAGAAATGTGGCTTAAAGGATGATATATTCCCACCTGTCTATGAAAGTGGGGTTCCAGTAGGAAATGTAAGTGCTGAAGCTGCTCATCAAACTGGCCTCTCAGAATCAACGATTGTAGTTTGCGGTGGTGGAGACTCTCAACTAGGTTGTATTGGGGTTGGATCCATTAAACCAAATCAAGCTGCCCTTTTTGGAGGAAGTTTTTGGCAATATGAATTCAATACCGATAAACCTTATGTGGATGACAGAGGTAGAATTCGAGTAAATTGCCACTCGGTTCCTTCTGTGTGGCAACAAGAAGCAATTGCTTGGAGTTCCGGTCTCGTGATGAGATGGTTTAGGGATGCATTTTTAGACTTAGACGTGGAACTAGCTAAACAATTAGGAACTTCTGTGTATGCGCTCATGGATCAAAAAGCGAAAGAAATTCCAATTGGATGTTATGGAATGCATTCGATTTTTGCGGATGTCATGAACTTTAGAAATTTGAAGCACGCGAGCCCAACTTTCACAAACTTTTCAATTGACCCTTTAAAATTTAATAAAGAAACCTTTTATAAGTCCATTATGGAAAATGCGGGTTTGATTACCTTAGGTCACTTGAAAATGGTTGAAGAAATCACTGGAAATAAACCAGATGAAATTTTCTTTGCGGGTGGCTCCGCTTATAGTGAGTTATGGTCACAAACGATTGCAGATATTTTAGGAATCAGAGTGATTACTCCAAAAGAAAAAGAGGCGACGGCACTAGGCGCTGCGTTTCTAGCGGGGATTGGTAGTGGCGTTTACGATAATTTGGAAGAAACAACCCAATATGTTCAAATTGACAAAGTTTACGAACCGGATATGGATAATCATCGTAAATATTTAGAGATTTTCAATGATTGGCAAGTGCTTTATAAAGAGTTGCTAAATATTTCAGATAAGGGGTTAACAGATTATATGTGGATTGCCCCAGGTTCTGAATAATAAAGGAGTGATTGTATGTTTGTATTAGATGAAAAAGAGAAAGATTATCGTTTTGGTGATAGTGGGCCAAAGTACTTAATGAAAGGGCCACGTTCCAATTTTGCAGTAGTAAGATTTAATCCGGGACAAGATTTTCCAGCGCATTATCATGAAATTATGGAAGAAAATTTCTATGTTCTTGAAGGGAAAATTGATATTTATGTTGATGATGCAAAAGTCACTTTGTCTAAAGGAGAGTTTATTCATATTGAACCAAATGAAGTTCATTATGTAAAAAATCCTTATGATGAACCAATTGTCATGGTATCGACATTGGCACCTTTCCAAGAAGTGGATAAGATTGAAACCCCTGATTTCAAGCCAGAAGATTAAAATAGAGCCCCCTGATGAATGATTCACAGGGGGTATTGTCATCATCATTTTTTATTTTTTAAAAGAACTGAAAGGAGATTTGTATGACATACCCAGATTATATTTATGAGCTCTGCCATGTGACATATGACATGTGGAATAAGGGTTGGGATGAATACAATGGTGGCAATGTAAGTTATCGTCTCACAAAAGAGGAAGCTAGATCGATTGAAGCAGACCTTGCAGGAACCTTGTATACTTATTACGATACAAATAGAAATGAAGTAGAAGTTCTAGATGTACCTGAGCATGTACAAGGAGAGTATCTCTTAATTACTGCTTCAGGAAGTCACTTCAGAACATTGTGTTTACAACCTCATGAGGACACAGGAATCATTCAATTGACTCCAAAAGGGTACCGAGTAGTAGCAGGATTTGTCACAGGAAAACGTCCAACCAGTGAAATCTTCATGCATATATTAGCTCATGCAGCAAGACTAAAAGTGGATTCTAATCACCGCGTTGTGATTCATAATCATGCGACCAATATTGTTATTTACTCATTATTAGATGAAGTAACGAGTGAATCATTAACGCTTGATTTATGGTCCGTATTAACAGAATCTATCGTTGTATTCCATGACGGGATTGCTGTATTGCCTTGGGAAGTTCCTGGAACTCAGTTAATCGGTGACGATACAGCGCGTGAACTGGAGACTCATCGCCTTGTCGTATGGGCTAAACACGGAGTGCTTTCAACCGGAAAAGACTACCAAGACTGCTTTGGTCTCATCGAAACAGCCGATAAAGCTGCACATATTGCCTTAGAACTAAAACGTGTCAGCGGAAAGAGCATCCGCGAAAACAACGTCTTATCAAAAGCAGACTTGAAGAAAGTTTGTGATGTTTTAGGAGTAGAAGGTAAATATTTAAATAATTAAGAAACTTCATTTTTTATTAGAAAAGAGATAGACATAGTTCTATCTCTTATTTTTATAAAGTCTATTATAAAATCTGAAATATTCCCATTAATACCTGAATTAAATCTAATTATGGTTGCTATATGTTAATGAAAATATAATAAATAGAGATAAAAATATAATTAGTTCCACATTAATCTGGAACTAGAACGAATAAAAATAATTGTAGGCATATCATATACTAGAAGTGTGATAAAACGCTTGCAGTAGAAATGAATTGATTAGGGAGTGAACGCATGAATGCAAGACAAATTTTCCTATTAGAATATTTGCTTAAACAAAATGAGTATCTCTCAGCAAACCAATTATCTGAAAAGTACGGAGTTTCTACGAAAACTGTTTATCAAGATATTGACAAAGTAAATTTCTTTTTAGAAGAAGGAGCATTGAACAGCAGAATTATTAAAGTTCCAAGAAAAGGAATCAAGTTATCTGCTGATGAAGAAAGAAAAAGGATTCATGCTTTTCTTTTGGAGAATAAATTTGAATCTGGGGCAGAAAATTATACGCCAGAGTATAGAGAATCAGAGATTATTAAAAGGTTATTTATTAATCAAGATAAATTAGATATCTATGAGTTTGCTGAAGAAATGTTCGTTACAGAATCAACTGTTCATAGAGATATTGATAAATTAGAGAACAATTTAGGAGAGTTTGATTTGAAAATCCGAATCAAACATGATTGTTTTTATGTGGATGGTGATGAGTGGAGTATTAGAAAAGCATTATATTCTTATATAACTCAAAATCAAACAATCCGTAGTGAAAAAGGGTTAGAAGGATTCTTTACAAAAGGCGATGTTGAAAAATGTAGAGAGGCTATTGATAGATTATCTCAAAAATATCATCACCAATTTTCAGATGATTATTCATGGTTATTACTTACAGAATGTCTAGTTTTTAAAAAGAGAACTGATCAAAAAAATTACTTAACGAAAAGAACAAGTAACTTGATAAATGATCTTAACCACTTAGAAGTTTATTTCTTTTCTGGAGAATTGTTGGAGAACATTATTGATAAGCCTTTTTCAGAAATTTCTCCCTTTGAGATTGAAGCAATGGCGTATAGTTTGCTTGCTTACGGGTTTAGTATACAATCAGCTGATTATATTCAAAATATTGAGGAGCAGGTAAATGAATTAATCGAAAAAGTATCTATTTTACTTAGTCTTGACTTAACTAAAGACAAACATTTGAAATTGATGTTATCAAACCACATTTCAAAAATGATTTTCAGATTACGAAATCAAATTTACATTACAAATCCGGCTATAGAGGAAATAAAAAAACAGTATTCTAGTTTGTTTAATGTCATTTGGATCGCTATTCGAGACTTGGGTAAATACTATGAAATCAATATTCCTAATGAAGAGTTGGCATTTATCGTAATTCATTTTCAATTGGCAATTGAAAAAATACTAAAACCTTTGAATGTCGTTGTTATCTGTCAAAATGGTATCGCAACTTCAGAATTAATCATGAGTAAGCTCCACAAGATTTTTGATGCAGATGCAAAGATTACAAATATTAGTGTACGAGAAATCGATTTTTATGATTTAAGCAATATCGATTTAATTATTTCTACAATTTCGCTTCCAGATATAACGATTCCTGTGATTGAGGTTAGCCCAATTCTTACAAAAGGGGAAATTGAATCTATAAGAAGTTTCTACACTGATCATATGACCGATAATTACACATTAATGCGAACAAGTTTAGATGGTAGAAAGTTTAACATGGAATCATTACAAACATTAATTAAGACTCCTAAATTAATTCATGTATCTGTGAAAAATAAAAAAGAATGTATTGAGAAAATGATTGATGAATGCGACCTGTCTAATCGGAGAATTCAAGGATTTAAAGAGTCAATTCTTGAAAGAGAAACGTTAGGTAGTACAAGTGTATACACAGGGGTTGCTTTACCTCACTGTGATCCAAGATTTGTTAATCATTCCGAATTAATATTTATGACATTAGATAAGCCGATTAATTGGGGTAAAAATAATGTTAAATTAATCATCCTTATTGCCGTTGCAGAAAATGATATTCCGATTTTTAAAGATAGTTTAATCGCATTATATTCTGTGATTGAAAATCAAGAATTAATGAATGAATTGGTGTTCATGAATAATGGTGATGAAATTAAGGAAAGACTATTAAAGGAGGTGAGCCAAAATGCTAAATGAGGAAGTCTTTGAAATGAATGTTCCAAACATGAAAACGAAAGAAGAAGCGTTAAGCTATTTGGCTGATAAATTAATCAGTAAAGGAATTGTAAAAGAATCTTATAAACAAGCAATTATTGATAGAGAGCATGTTTTTCCGACAGGATTGCAGTTTGAAGCGTATGGAATTGCTATCCCACATACAGATGTAGAACATGTGAATAAAGAGCAAATGGCGTTAATGACATTGAAAGAAGCTGTGTCGTTTTATCAAATGGGAACAAATGATGTTGAAGTTCCAGTGAGAGTAATTTTTATGCTAGGGCTGAAAGAAGCACACAGTCAATTGACGATGCTTCAACAACTGATGGAAGTCTTACAGGATAAAGACATAATGGAAAGAATCTTGAGCATGGATGAAAATACACCTAACTCGGAGATAAAAGAAGTATTAGCATTAAAAAATATTAAATAATTAAATGGTTTAGTAATAGGAGAGGAGGACGGAAAGTTACTAAATCATCAGTATCAGACTGATATTCTGATTATTATACATTAGGAGGAAATTATAATGTTAGAATTTTTTCAAAAATTTATTGATTTAGGAGCCATTGTTGTTCTACCAATTTTAATTTTTATTTTTGGTATGGCTCTTGGAACTAAACCTAAAAAAGCCTTTGTATCAGGTATTATTGTTGGGGTTGGTTTTGTAGGATTAAATATGGTAGTCGATTTGCTAGGAGGTAGCTTAGGACCTGCGGCTCAAGCAATGGTTGAACGTTTTGGTTTAAACTTAACAACAATTGACGTTGGTTGGCCAGCTGCTGCAGCAATTTCCTATGGTACATTGTTAGGTTCGCTTGCTATTCCAATTGGTATCGGTATTAACATTTTACTTTTATTCTTAGGGTTAACAAAAACATTGATGGTTGATATGTGGAATTTCTGGCATGCAGCCTTTGTTGCTTCACTAGTTTACGCAGTTACACAAGATTTCACATTGGGTTTATATGCAACTGCTACTTATTTAGTAATGATTTACTTATTAGCAGATCTTATTGCACCAGCAATCAAAAAATTCTATGGATTTCCTAATATTACATTCCCACACGGAACTTCAGCACCTGGATTCCTAGTTGCGATTCCTTTGAACTGGTTATTTGACCGTATTCCTGGATTTAACAAAATTGAAGCTAACCCAGAAAGTATCCAAAAGAAATTTGGTGTGTTTGGTGAAAGTACAGTTTTAGGCTTATTAATTGGTATTGCAATGGGTCTTTTAGCTGGTTATGATGCAAAAGGAGTTCTTCAATTAGGTGTTAAAATGTCTGCTGTAATGGTTCTTATGCCACGTATGGTGTCTCTATTAATGGAAGGTTTAACGCCAATCTCAGAAGCTGCTAACGAATTCGTTCAAAAACGTTTCCCAGGTCGTGAAGTAAATATTGGTATGGACTCAGCATTGTCAGTAGGACATCCAGCAGTATTATCAAGTTCATTACTTTTAGTACCAATTACAATTTTACTTGCAGTCATTTTGCCTGGAAACCAAACATTACCATTTGGTGACCTTGCAACAATCCCATTCGTAGTCTGCTTAATGGCAGCTGTATTTAAAGGAAATATTGTTCGTACAGTTGTCGGTGGAGCGATTTATATGACAAGTATTTTCTATATTACATCATGGGTTGCGCCTCTTGTTACGCAAGCAGCAAAAGCAGCTAACTTTGATTTAGGTGGAAATACAAGTATTACAGCGCTAGCAGAAGGTGGGTTATGGCCAACTTGGTTATTTGTCTTTGCTGGGCAAACAGCCCCATGGATTATTTTAACAGTTGTATTAGTTGGATCATTAGCTGGTCTATTCTATGTTAATAAAGTTCGAGTTGCAAAATAGGAGTGAATATTATGAAAAAATTATTAGTTATGTGTGGTTCTGGTATTGCGACATCTACTGTTGTTGTTGGTAAAGTAAAACAGTGGTTGAAGGATAATGGGTACGAAGATAAAGTGCAAGTATTCCAATCTAAAGTATCAGAAGAAGTAAATAGACTTGATGAATATGACGTAGTTATTTCTACAACAGTAGTTCCTGATTCCGTAAAAGATAAAGTAATTATGGGATTGCCATTACTTACAGGTATGGGAATCGATTCTTTATGGAATGAATTGAAACAAGCATTGGAGGCTTAATCATGAAAGCAAGAATGAGAGATGTTTTGGGAAATGCAAAAAAAGAGCATTATGCAGTTCCAGCAACTAATTTCATCGATTGGAATTCTGCAAAAGCATACAGTGAAATCAGCGAATCTAGAAAATTACCGTTAATTCTTGCTTATGCACAAGTACATTCTCAATATTTAAGTTTAGAAGACGCAGCAGCAATTGGACGTTATTTCCAAGAAGTAACAAATACTCCGGTTGTGTTGCATCTCGATCATGGTCAAGATTTTGAATTCATTAAACGTGCTATTGAACTTGGATTTAATTCAGTCATGATTGATGCTTCATTAGATACATTTGAGGAAAATGTTCGTAAAACGAAAGACGTTGTGGAATACGCACATCAATTTGGTGTAGATGTAGAAGCTGAAATTGGATTTGTTGGAGCAAATGCTGCTTCGAATAATGAAGAGGTGAAATCCATTTATACGAGTGTTGAAGATGCTAAGAAATTTGTTGAAGAAACGAATGTAGATTCATTAGCTGTTTCTATTGGTACTTCTCATGGGTTGTATAAAGGTACTCCAAAATTAAACTTTGAACGGTTAGAAGAGTTGAATGAAGCACTTACTATTCCTTTGGTATTGCATGGCGGGTCAGGTTCTGGAGATGATAACCTAAATCGTTGTGCTACACATGGTATTTCAAAGATTAACATTTATAGTGATTTTATATACTCTGGTGCCAAAGCAGTTGCTGATGGATATGTAGAAAACTATATTGATATTGTGAATTTATCAAGAAAGGGTATGGAAAATACTCTTGAACATTATTACAAAGTATTTGAAACCAAATAAATTAGGAGGAGAAATATGAAAATTTTAAAAAGCAAATTCTTTATCTTCAATCCCAAATCATATTTATTTGGTGATGAATTACTAGAGTTAGCTAAAGAAGCGGACCATTTAGCAGAGGTTTATCCTGAAATTAGTATTTTTGTGACTTGCCCATATGCAGATATTAGTAGAGTTGCGAGTGAAACAAAAAATATTATTGTAACGGCTCAACATTTAGATGGAATTGATTGCGGTAGGGGAATGGGAGCTGTATTACCAGCATCGTTATATAATGCTGGTGCTAGAGCAACGTTCTTAAACCATGCCGAACATCCATTAACAACATCACAAGTAGTGGCGTCCGTAAATAAAGCAAAAGAACTAGGAATGATTACAGTTCTATGTGCGGATTCTATTCAAGAAGCGAGAATGCTTGCAATGTTAGAGCCAACAATTATGCTTTGTGAACCGACAGAGCTTATTGGTACTGGACAAACCAGCGATGATTCTTATATTGTGAAAACGAATGAACAAGTGAAGTCAGTAAATCCTAATATTCTTATGATGCAAGGTGCAGGAATTATGAATGAAAAGGATGTCTATCGGACTATTAAATTAGGCGCAGAAGGTACTGGTTGCACAAGTGGTATCGTAAAAGCTGAAAATCCAAAAGAAATGTTGAGATTAATGGTTGAAGCGATTGATCAAGTGATGAATGAGGGTTAATCATGAGTGTATTTCAAAAAGAGTTTAAAGTTGAAACAAAAGAAAAGGCTGTATCCTATGTGGATATTACGCAAAGTGTAAAAGATACTATTTTAGAAAGTGGTATTCAATCGGGAACTTGTACAGTTGTAACAGCACATACGACATGTTCTATTTTCTTTGAAGAAGATACACATGATCGAGATGAAGACGGAGTGGATTTCTTACAATTAGATTTGAATCGAATCTTAGAAAGTATAGTTCCGCCCCATATAAATGCGCAAAGTTACAATTATCCAGGCGAAGCACACTATAAAGAAGTAGAATCATGGCCTAACCCAGAAGAATGGCTACCAAATGGAGATCGTAGCTACCTTTGGAATGGAGATGCGCATATCAAGGCCACTATTATAGGTGCAAGTGAAACATTAGCAGTAGTGGATGGTCAATTAGGAATTGGTAAAACTGGGTATGTTTATTTTGCCGACTTTGATAAAACACGAGAAAGAACAAGAAAGTATAGAGTCATTGTTTTAGGAGAATAAAGGCATGAAAATAATCATGCAATATATTTTAATTACTAGTTAAGAAAATGAATAAAACGAAAACTAGAATTGCCAAAAACTGGTCGCCATCTATTCATTTTAGGTGCAATAAGATTTTCTTATTGCACCTTTTTTTGAAAAAATCAAAAAAAAGTTTTTGTCACCTCGCTTTGTGAAACTGAGAATTTCGAACTAAAATATAATGCTAATTTATATCTATTTTAAGGCGTTTTTGAAGTTCGCATCCAATCTACATATTGTGAAATACGCCAGAAAATATTTTAAAAAGAACAAGTTTACGTGTTAACACGTTAAGTTTTACTTGAAACTGGTTTCGTTTAGTGTTAGACTGAACGCGAGAGCGCTACCAAAGGAAAAAAAGATTTGGTAGTAAAAAGCTTTTATGAATCAATTAAGGAGGAGAACTATGGAAACGAGATATACACACAGTCCAGAGGACATCAGACATTATTCTACGGAGCAATTAAGAAAGGAATTCTTAGTTGAGAAAGTATTTGAACCAAATCAAGTGAAGTTAACGTACACTCATAACGACCGCATGATTTTTGGTGGGGTAATGCCAGTTGAAGGGAAATTAACTATCGAATTATCTACAGAGTTAGGAGTGGAATACTTCCTTCAAAGACGTGAAATGGGTGTGATTAATATTGGGGGCCCAGGTGTCATTGAAATTGATGGTGTTTCAGAAAATATGGTGAAACAAGATGGATATTACATCGGAAAAGAGACAAGAGAAATTGCTTTTTCAAGTATTTCTGCTGAAGATCCTGCGAAATTCTACGTTGTGTCCGTTCCAGCACATCATAAATATCCAAACAAAAAATTAAGCATTGAAAAAATTGTTCCACTTTGCATGGGTGAATCTAATACATTAAACCAAAGAAAAATTTATCAATATGTTCATCCAAATCAATGCGAAAGCTGCCAATTACAATTAGGGTACACAGTCCTTGAACCAGGTAGCTCTTGGAATACAATGCCATGTCATACGCATGAACGTCGTATGGAAACATACCTTTATTTTGATATGGAACCTGATACAAGAGTCTTCCACTTCATGGGGACTCCGCAAGAAACAAAACACTTAGTCGTTGGAAACGAAGAAGCATGTATTTCACCAAGTTGGTCTATTCACTCAGGTGTGGGAACGTCAAACTACACATTCATCTGGGGAATGGCTGGAGAAAACATCACCTATACCGACATGGATATGGTTCCAATGCAAGATCTTAAATAGTGAGGAGTAAGTAAAATGACAAATGACATGTTTTCATTAAAAGGCAAAGTTGCACTCGTAACAGGTGCAGTATACGGAATCGGGTTTGCGATTGCAGAAGCTTTAGCAAGTGCTGGTGCCACTATCGTATTTAATGATAGAAATGAAAGTGGAGTAGAAAAAGGGCTAGCAAACTATGCGGAAAAGGGTATTAAAGCTTACGGATATGTTTGTGACGTTACGGATGAACCTGGTGTTCAAGAAATGGTGAAAAAAATCGAAGCAGAAGTAGGCCTGATTGATATCTTAGTCAACAATGCTGGAATCATCAAACGAATTCCAATGCATGAAATGGCGGCTGAAGATTTCCGACAAGTAATCGATGTCGACTTGAATGCGCCATTTATCGTATCAAAAGCCGTTATTCCTTCAATGATTAAAAAAGGCGGCGGTAAAATCATTAACATCTGTTCAATGATGAGTGAATTAGGACGCGAAACCGTTTCGGCTTATGCAGCTGCTAAAGGCGGATTGAAGATGTTAACACGTAACATTGCATCAGAATATGGATGCTACAATATTCAATGTAATGGAATTGGACCTGGTTATATTGCGACACCACAAACAGCTCCTCTTCGTGAAATTCAACCTGATGGAGAAAGACATCCATTTGATAAATTTATTATCGCAAAAACACCAGCAGAAAGATGGGGAGAAGCTGAAGACTTGAAAGGTCCGGCCATCTTCCTTGCAAGTGGTGCAAGTGACTTTGTAAATGGTCATATCCTCTATGTGGACGGCGGTATTTTAGCGTACATCGGTAAACAACCTTAATTTTAAACGCCCCTTCCCGTAGAAGGGGTGTTTATTCTGTTTACTTGAGGAAATTATTTTGTTATGATGACTTTAAAATAAAAGGACGGAAGTGTTTGTGTGTGCTACCAAAGTATGAAATTATAAAACAAAACATTTTAAAAGAGATTGACGAAGGCAAATTTAAACCCGGCTCTAAAATTTATTCCGAAGGTGATTTGAAAAAAATCTATCAGGTTAGTAATACAACTGTCGTTAAAGCATTAAATGATTTAGTGGCAGAAGGGTACTTGATTCGAAGACAAGGAGAAGGGACCTTCGTTCGTAAAAACATGTTGCATCGAAAAGTTAGTTTCAGTGAAAGACTAACGAAGAAATTCAATCCGCAAAAGAATTCGGAACGAGTAGAGACTTCGATACAAATCTGTGAAGATAAACGCGTTTTAAGTCAATTTGAAGGGAAAGGTCCTTTATATGAAATCGTTCAAAGGGCGATGATTGACGATACTTTATGGAAAATTCAAAAGCGTTTTGTTCAAACGACCTTATTAAGTGAAGAGGCAGTTCGTCATATTACTGATGGTGGAAGTGTCTCTAAAGAGTTGGGTATTGAAAATAACTTAGTAAATATGCCTATGAGCATGACAATTGAATTTAAAACAGTGGATATTCCTGAAACAAACGAGCTCCAAACCAATTCGGTAGTGATTGTAAAGAAAACAATCTTTAACAATACAACCAAAGAAGTGATTGAATACTCAGAAAGCTTTATCCATCCTGATTTTTATGAAGTTAATTTGATTGCTGAATAAAATAAGAATCCTCCTAATGTGGGGGATTCTTATTTTTTTTAATTTTTATTAAATAAACCGTTTACAAATTCTAAAAGGAGTGGTAGAATTCATTTATAGGGTTAACACGTTAAGTTAAAAACGGAAGGATGGTCATGATGAAAAAAGTTTGGTCGAGCTGTTTAGTTTTAGCTTTTGCTTTGGTTTCGTCTCTGGGAGTCTCTCAGGGAAATCTTGTATATGCTGAGGATCATAAGGAAACTCAGGCAGAACAAACAGTCAATCTTGTAAAAAATGGAACGTTTGATTCGACCCTCGATACAGGGGAAAAATGGACTGGAAAATCAGCAGTTGATTGGAATACTCCTTGGATTGCTAAAGGAGAAAAAGGAAAGTATAAAATTCAAATTACAGATGAAGGGAATCTTTTAATGGAAGCTGAATCTGAAATGAGAGCGGTAGTAGGACAAGATATTCCAGTTGAACCGAATCAAAAGTATACTTTTTCAGTGAGAATTAAAACGGAAAAACTAGACTCTAAAATTGGGGCTAGAGTTCGCATTATGTCTTATGACAGCAATAACAAACAGCTTTCACCACTTTGGTATAGCAAGAGCTTAGTCGGAGATAATGATTGGACGACGATTACGCAGGAGTTTGTCGCAGCAAGTGAAGCGACAAAAATCCGAGTGGAGTTATTCTTTGAAACAGGAAAAGGGAAAGTTCAATTCGATGATGTGAGCTTAACCAAAAAAGAGGAGAAAAAAGAAACTCAACCGCAAACATCAAAAGAGATTGATTTTGATGAATCTGTAATGCTAACGACCGGTAAACGTTGGGTTCTCGATTCAAAATATACGTATAAGATTAAGGATACTTCTGTTGCTACCATCGAAAACGGAGCAATTGTTCCTAAAAAGGCTGGAAGTACTGAATTAGTTGTAAGCGCTCCAGACAGCAAAGATAAAGTGGTTCCTTTGAAGGTCCTTGAACCAAACGAAACGTATGAGAACTTGTTAAAAAAATGGGATGCTATGATTTCTGGGAATGACTTTTACTCTACAGAGAGTAGTTATATGAAAGAAATCTTTAACGTTAATGAAAAAGAAGTAGAAGGATATCTATCAAGTTTCTTAGCAAAAGATGAAAAGAAAATTTGGGATGCAGTTGGGGATTACTCTAAATCAGCCAATTTAACGAAGACGTATAGACGCGTAGAGCAAATTGCAAAATCAGTTACGAATAAAAACTCAAAATACTATAACGATGACAAAGTTATTCAAGTGGTTAAGCATAGTATGAAATTAATGTATGACCATTACTACAATGAAAATACTGAGTCTAAAGGAAATTGGTGGGATTATGAAATTGGAGTGCCTCGTGCCATCAATAATATCCTAACGATTATGAATCGTTATTTCAGTAAAGAAGAAATTGCGAAATACTTAAAACCAGTGAGCAAGATGGTTCCAGACCCATCTAAAATCATGGTCAGCCAAAACCGTGGTAAAACAGCTGTTGGTGGGAACCTTTCAGATTTGGGGAAAGTTAAAATCATTGAAGCGCTCCTCCTTGAAGATGACGCTAAATTAGAACGCTCAATTCAAGCCGTAAGTAATGTATTAGCATTAGTTTCTGAGGGCGAAGGGTTCTACTACGATGGTTCTTATGTAGATCATACAAATATTGCTTATACAGGGGCATACGGGAATGTATTAATTGATGGATTTTCTCAATTACTTCCTGTTATCCAAGCAAGTCCTTATAAGATCAGTAATGACAAATTAAACGTTCTTTATCACTGGATTCATCAAGGATTCTTACCTTTGATTTATAAGGGTGGATTGATGGATATGACAAGAGGTCGCTCACTTAGCAGAAAAGTTCAAAATGATCACTATGCAGCCGTGGAAGTTTTAAGAGGTATTTTAAGAATTGCAGAAGCAAGTGATCAACAAGAAAAAGCGAAACTTCAAGGGTTAGTAAAAGACATCGTTTCTTCCGATAATTTCTACGATACCTTTAAATCGTTGAAGTCTTTCTACGATGTTCATCTCTTTGAAAGTCTAATGTACAATCCGATGGTGGAGGCGACTCCTAGGGACACTTATCTCAAACTCTATCAAGCAATGGATAAAGTTGCTTACTACAATAAAGAACGTGAATTTGCATTCGGAATTAGCATGTATTCGAATAAGATTCAAAACTACGAATTCATGAATAATGAAAATGCCAAAGGTTGGTATACAAGTGATGGTGTCTCTTATCTCTACAATGATGATTTAAGTCATTATAGTGACGATTATTGGGCGACAGTCGATCCATACAAACTTGCAGGGATTACAGAAACGAATGAAGTAAGGAAAAAAGGATCTGGAATGACGACAATGGATCATTCATTTGTTGGAAGTACAGCGCTAGGAAATAAATACGGAACGGTTGCGATGGACTTCCAAAACTGGAATAAGACACTGACTGCTAAAAAATCATGGTTCATTTTAGGAGATCGAATCGTATTCCTCGGTTCGGATATTAAGAACAGTACGGACAATGAAGCTTATACAGTAGTCGATAATCGTAAAATTCAAAGAGCATCAAGAAATCGTAGTGCTTCGAAGAATGATTATAGTGTCGTTGCAGACGGAAAGGAAGTTCCTGTTTCAGACGCGGATACCAAAATGCAAGTGAAAGATTTACTCTTAAAATCTCAAAACACGCAAATGAATATTGGATATAAATTCCTAGAACCAACAACTGTTAATGTGAAAAAAGAAAACCGTAAAGGAACTTGGAAGGATATTAATGAAGGACAAAGTGATGAAGAAGTAGAAAATAGCTTCATTTCAATTGTTCAACCACATGACGCTACGAATAATAAATATGCGTATGTCCTCTATCCAAATCGTTCAGCTAAAGAGTTTGAAGAGGAAAAGAACAACGATGACATTCAAGTTGTAGAAAATTCTGAAAAAACGCAAGCAGTCTTTGATAAGACGAATCAAATTTACGGAGTTGTAAAATATGATGACTCTGAGTTGACATTAGAAGATGGCCTTGTATTAAAAGAGAAAGGAATTTATACCATTAAAAAAGAGGGCAATAAGCTAGACATTGCATTCTTAAATCCAGAAGATCCTTCAGCAGGACTACCAGCACTCAACACAGGCAAATACGAATTACAAAATTCAACAGAACCTACTGTTGAAAACAAGATTAGATATTACACGTATTTAGTGAAAAAACAAACAGAAGAAGAAACGACTCAGGAACAAACTCAAGAGCAAACACAACAAAGTTCAAGTGAATCAACTACTGAAATTAGAAACACAGAAGATTCAAAAGACTCCAATACAACAAAAGAAGAGACTTTACCTGCTACAGGGGCTAAGAATTTTGAAGTGTATACGTTACTTGGAATTTTATTATTAACAATTTCACTTATTTTTTCAAAAAAACGTTTACAAAAATAAAAAAATAGGGTACAATGAACTTAACAAGTTAACGTGTTAAGTTGCCTTATAGAGAGGTGCAAAAATGATTGATAAAAATATCGAACTTTTGAAAGCGTATAAATCGAATGAGTCGGAGGTCTTAACTCCAGCTTTAGTAGATGAAGCAATCAAAGTTTGTTTAGAAAAAATTGATAGTAACTTAGAGCAGTTGGGGGAACAATTCCCAACGCCGGCAACATTCGATAATGACTATAAACCGATGGAAAATATCGAATGGACCAATGGTTTTTGGACTGGAATGTTGTGGCTCGCTTATGAATTTACTGGGGAAGAGAAATATAAAGTAGCTGCCGAAAAGAATGTGGATTCCTTCATTGAACGAATTGAACGATTAATCGAAGTTAATCACCACGACTTAGGCTTCCTATATACGCCTTCTTGTGTCAGCGCTTATAAGCTAACAGGAAATGAGAAAGCAAAAGAAGCGGCCATTAAAGCTGCGGACCAACTCGCTTCAAGATATCAAGAAAAAGGAAACTTCATTCAAGCTTGGGGAGAATTAGGAGCACGTGATAACTACCGCTTAATCGTGGATTGCTTATTAAATATTCCTCTTCTATTCTGGGCAAGTAATGAAACTGGAGATAGTAAATATGAAGAAATGGCCAAAGCTCACTTCAAGACAACGTTAAAAAACGCCATTCGTCAAGATGCTTCTGCTTTCCATACTTTCTACTTTGATCCAGAAACAGGAGAACCTGCATATGGAAAAACAAGACAAGGATATTCAGATGATTCTGCATGGGCAAGAGGGCAAGCGTGGTTAATTTATGGAATTGCACTATGCAATGCGTACGCTCCAGCCGAAACTAATGTTGAATATTTCCAAGCAGTAACAAATTACTTCTTAAATCGTGTGCCGGAAGACTTTGTATGTTATTGGGACTTAATCTTTGATGATACTTCAGGTCAACCAAGAGATACTTCTGCAGCTGCCATTGCAGTTTGTGGTATCCAGCAAATGGCTAAAGAGCTTCCAAATAATGAAGCGGTTAAAGAGTATGAAAAATGGGCAGACAGAATTCTATATAACCTAATCACCAAATATACGGATAAAAAAGGATCTACTATCGTTGCCTTATTAAATGAAGGAGTATATTCATGGCATTCAGGGAAGGGGGTTAACGAGGGAAATATTTGGGGTGATTACTTCTATCTAGAAGCGCTTATGCGTAAAAAGAAAGACTGGGAAATGTACTGGTAAAAAAGAAAAGAAAGGAATGAAAACATGGAAAACAAACCAAACATTAAAATGGTCAGAATTGACGAAAGACTTATCCATGGTCAAGGACAATTATGGATTAAGAGTTTAGGAGTTAACTTAGCCATTTGTGCAAATGATGCAGTGTCAACAGATGAATTACAACAAACATTAATGACAACTGTACTGCCAAAAGAAGTGAATGTACGTTTTTGGACGATTCAAAGAACTGCTGAAATTATTTGGAAAGCTGCCCCACACCAAACAATTTTTGTAGTAGTATCTAGTCCAGCGGATGCACTTTGCTTATGTGAACTAGGATTTCCAATGGAAAATGTGAATGTAGGTAACATTCATGCAGCTCCTGGAAAGGATAAAGTATCACAATTCATTTATCTAGGAGAAGAAGATAAACAAGCACTTCGAACAATGAAAGAAAAATTCAATGTTCAATTCAATACAAAAACTTCTCCAGTTACGAATGACGGAGCACAAACTTTAGAAAAATTATTAGAAATGATTAGCTGAAAAGAGGGAGAACAATGGAAATTTCATTAATGCAAGGTATTTTGATTGGTCTAGTAACAGCATTCTGTTATTCAGGGATGTTACTAGGAATTTATACAAACAGAGCAATTGTTATGGCGTTTTTTGTAGGGTTAATTTTAGGAGACATTCCTACAGCATTAACATTCGGAGCTTTAGCTGAATTAGCTTATATGGGATTCGGGGTAGGTGCTGGTGGTACAGTTCCACCTAACCCAGTAGGACCTGGTATCGTAGGTACGATCATGGTAATTACATTAAAAGATCAAGGGATTACACCTGAAAATGCATTAGCACTTTCATTCCCATTTGCGGTATTATTCCAATTCGTTACAACATTCTTATACACATTCTTCGCTGGTAATCCAAAAATGGCTGAAAAAGCGATTGAAAATGGTCACTTTGGTAAATTTAAACTAATCGCACACTCAACTTATATCGGTTTAGCAGTTGCTGGTTTCATTATTGGTATCTTGTCTGCACTAAGCCGTCCAGCATTAGAAGCATTTGTTAATGCTTTACCAAAATGGTTGATTAGTGGTTTCGGTGTAGCTGGTGGGTTAATTCCTGCAATCGGTTTTGCAATGATTTTATCTGTAATGTTGAAGAAAGAATTAACTCCATACGTAATCCTTGGTTATATCTGCGTGGCTTACTTAGAATTACCAACAATGGCTGTAGCATTAGTTGGTTCAGTATTTGCATTAATTGCTTACTACCAAAATTCTAATAAACAAGAAGTTGTTGTGGGAACAGTTCAAACTAGCGAAGTGGAGGATTTTAGCAATGGAATCTAAAAAAAATAAATTAACGAAACGTGATTATTTTAGAACATCATTAAGATCATACATCTTACAAAATGGATTCAACTATAATACTTATCAAGGGGTCAGCTACTTAAACGTTATCTTACCTGGCTTAAAGAAGATTTATAAAGATGATCCAGAAAAATTAAAAGAAACTGCTAAAGCAAACTTGGAGTTCTATAACACAAGTCCACATTTAGTACCGTTTATTTCGAACTTACAATTAGCGATGTACGAAGATGGTCAAAGTATTGATTCTGTACGTAGTATTAAAATGGCTCTTATGGGTCCTTTAGCAGGGATTGGAGATTCTATCGCACAATTCGGTTTAGCGCCATTGTTCTCTACAATCTTTGCAGGTTTAGCTCTAGATGGTCTAGGATTTGCTCCAATGGGATATTGGTTGGCAATGTTATTAAGTATGTTTGCTATCAAAGTATTCATGGGATATCTTGGATATCGTTTAGGGACAAATGCTATTAAAACTTTAAGCGCTCAAATTAGCAAAATCTCTGAAGCAGCCAATATTGTTGGGGTAACTGTTATCTCTGCATTAGCAGCCTCATTTGTAAAAGCTAAAATTGCCATTCAATATGCGACAACTGTAAGTTCTGGTGAAGAACAAATCGTTTCTATCCAAAAAATCTTAGATAAAATGATGCCAAGATTATTACCAGTATTAATTACAGTATTAGTGTTCTATCTATTGAAGAAGAAAAAATGGAACACTTATCAATTATTAATCCTATTATTCGCAATTGGTATCTTAGCTTCTGTTCTAGGAATTTTAGCATAAGGTGATGAGATGTTTACGAATCTAGAGACATATCAATCTAGATTTTGGTTAAAAGAAGAATTTCTAAAAAAGATAGGGAAAAGTTCAAGTGGGTTTCTGCTTGAACTTTTTTCTAGAGTAGATGCTTTAGTTGACCAGGATTTAGTCTACTATGATCATCAAATGGATATGGAAACGTGTTTTGAAAAATATTCATTTCATGAGTTTAAATGGCACCAAACGCCAAATGGAGATATGGAATGGATCTTCATGTTAAATCGGCAAGGATATCTGGTTGATTTAGCTGTGGCATTTTATATAACAAAAGAAGAAAAATACTTGAAAAAGTGGAAGGAAATCGTTTTTGATTTTATTTTGGAAAATGAAAAAGAGATTTCTCACCCAGAAGCTTCATGGAGAGTTTTGGATGCAGGCATCCGCTTAATGAATTGGGTGAAAAGTTTAACCTATCTTCCTCTATCAAAGTTTAGTGAGGTAGAAAGAAAGCAAATTCAAGAAGCGATGTCTTTGCATGTTAATTATATTCGTACTCATTTACAAGAGAAGCATCTTCTAAGTAACTGGGGAGTGCTTGCAGTCAGTGGTGTTCTTTCTTTCGTATATTTCTTTGATGAACAACCTGAGCTGTATTTGTGGGCTAAAGAAACACTTTTAAAGCAAGCGTCTCTTCAGTTTACAAAAACGGGACTTCATTGGGAACAAAGTCCACTGTATCATCATCAAGTTGTAATGTGTTTTGCTTATTTATTTCAGATTGCTTGTTACATGGGAGATGAGGATCAACACATTTGGAAGGAAGTTTTGATCGAACCCATTCGTGCGAGCTATTATTTATCGAATTCCTCTCACATGCTTTTAGCGTTAAATGACAGTGATACGGTTGATTTTTCTTGGGTCCATTCCTACTATCATTTGCTGGGGTTTGAGAGTGAATGTCCAGAGTATACAATGGGAGTTTTATATTCAGGGAGAGCGTTTGATAAAAAACATAAAGTGAATTTCGAAGACTGGTTTTATGATGAAGTAGGCGGATTAGCGGTTGTAAAAAGTTCAGATATTTACTTCAGTCTGTTTTGTGGCCTTCATGGAAGCTCACATGGTCATGCATCCCTCGGAGCAATCAGTTTAGAAATGGATGGAGTTCATTTTATGACACATCCCGGACGATATACTTACACGGAATGTGAAAATCGAGTTCGCTTTAAATCAGAACGGATGCAAAATACGGTTTTAGTAGAAAAAGGGCATTATCCTTCTATTGAAAATTCATGGGGATATCATTGGGTAGCAAAACCTTTATCGATTCAGATGAAAAAGGAGGAAGCTCTCTATTATTTTGAAGCACAATGGAGTATTCCTATGAAAGATAATGAAACTTCTAGTAGAGCTTATGTTAGTCGAAAAATGATTTTGGATACGCAAGCAAAACTTCTTTTGGTGATTGATGAAGAAGAAAGTGGACATGCTTTAGCCCAAAACTTTATCATCCCAACGAAACATTCGAATGATGTGTATTCCAGGTTCTGGACGAATGGAGAGATGGTTACAGAGGCTATCCAATATTCTAAACGATACAATTCGTTGGATGAAGGCATTCAATTAAAAATCAGAAATAAAAAAGATCCCATTTTTACATGTATTGCATTGGAACCTTATTCAGTGGAGAAGGAGAGCATCCCTCGCCTAGATTGTCCAGGAGAAGAAAGAGGGACAAAAATAAAATGTAAAACCAAGAGTGGAGAGTTAACGATCTATTATTCTCCAGAAGATATTCATAATGGACTGAAATATCTAAAAGATTCAAATGGAAATATCGTTTATGGGAGAATGGTTGCTGAGAAAAATAATCAGAAAATAAGATTCAGATAAAAAACTAACCTTTGTTTCATAGCAAAGACGGATTTATAAAGGAGAGAAAGGACATGTCAAGTGTATTAGATCAATTAAAAGAAAACTATATTTTTGCAGTTATTCGTGGAAAATCATCAGATGATGCGATTGAAATTTCAAAACATTCTGTATTAGGTGGAATTAAAAATATTGAAGTGACTTATACAACACCTGAGGCTTCTAAAGCAATTACTGAATTGAAAGCTCTTTATGCAAAAAAATCAGAAGTTGTCATTGGTGCTGGAACGATTATGACAGTAGAGTTGGCTAAAGAAGCAATTGCTGCTGGTGCGGAATTTTTAGTAAGTCCTCACTATGATGCACATATTCAAAAGGTTGCTCATGAAGCTCATATCGATTACTTCCCAGGTTGTGCAACTACGACAGAAATCGTGCAAGCGATGAATGGTGGAGCAAAAATCATCAAACTATTCCCTGGTGGAGTTTTAGGACCTTCATTTATTAAAGATATTCATGGCCCAATTCCAAATGTAAATTTAATGCCTTCAGGTGGAGTTTCTCTAGCCAATATTAAAGAGTGGAAAGAAAAAGGCGCAGTAGCAGTAGGTGTAGGAAGTGCTCTTGGTGCGAAAGTTGCAACAGAAGGGTATGAAAGTGTAACACGAATTGCCAAAGAATTTGTGAATGCTTTAGCGGATTAATTGGAGGTAATTCATCCTTCTAAAAAAATTCAATTTAAGAAAAGAGGAGTCAAGATGAGAGTCATCACTTTAGGTGAAATTTTGCTAAGATTATCGACCGCAGATGATGTACGGTTAAAAAGTACAAAAGAGTTCAGAGTCTGCTATGGTGGAGCTGAAGCAAATGTAGGGATTTCTTTAGCGCACTTTGGCCATGACGTTTCTGTGGCAACGGTTCTACCACAAGATAATCCTTTAAACGATGCTGTAAGTTCAAGATTACGAATGAATGGAATCAATACGAATCTAGTAGCGACAGAATATGGAAGATTAGGAACCTACTTTTTAGAACAAGGAAATGCGGGACGTGCTTCTCGTGTTACATACGACCGCTTATATTCTAGTATTTCCGTTTTAAATGAACTATGCTGGAATCTAGACGAAATCTTTATTGATACTGATTTGCTTCATATTTCAGGAATTCTACCAGCTCTTTCTAAGAAGTGGCAAGCTTGGACGGTTGAAGTCGTCCGTAAAGCGAAAGAATATGGATGCTATGTGAGTTTTGATATGAACTATCGTAGTAAGTTGTGGAGTTATGAGGAAGCCTATCCTTGTTTCCAACAAATCTTGCCTTATGTAGATATCCTTTCTGCGGGTAGACTTGATGCGATTCATTTCTTGAAAGTAGCATCAGAAGACGAAGATGTTTCGCTGGAAGAAATTTACATGCGAGTTCAAGGAAAATATCCAAAAATTAAAGTGTTGTATTCAACCAAACGAAATGTCATTTCAACAAATCATAACGAATTACAAGGATTCTTTATAGGCGAAGATGGAGTGTTTGTAGAATCCAAACTCTATGATATTAATCCAATTATCGACCGAGTAGGTGGAGGAGATGCTTTTGCTGCAGGAATTCTAAACGGCGTTCTAAA
>NZ_KV786413.1:44183-107332 GCF_001806915.1 Granulicatella sp. HMSC30F09
GCTGCAGGAATTCTAAACGGCGTTCTAAAAGGATGGAATAGCCAACAAATTGTCGATTTTGGGACAGCAAGTTCGGTATTAAAACATACGGTTTTTGGCGACTGGAATCCGTTTGACGAAAATGAAGTCTTTGAATTTATGAACCAAAAATCAGGACAGATTGTTCGTTAATTTAACAAAAGGTAAAAACGCTAATGCAATTGCATTGGCGTTTGTTTGTATGATGCCAAAAGGTATTCGAACCATCCTACTTCATTAATCACTGCTGTTAATTTAATTAGACGCTTTAGAGCCTCGAAAATAATACAGCTGAAACGGTACGAACTGTACCAATGTTGTAGTCACCATGTAAGACCTCACGAATCGCATTGGTAATCGTAGTCGATTAACTAATTAAAAGACGACGAGGAGATGACAAAAAACTTATCACGAGAATGATTGGAATTTTTAATCAATTTAAGACAATAGCAGGAGATAAAGTACGTATGCATTCATTGCCTTGCCTAACACGAATCTTAAAAGACGCGTCCACATCCAAACTCGTCATGAGGACATTCAACAAACCTATTTATTAGGTCAGAATATCTTTAAAGTCGTAGTGCTTATCGCCATTTCGGAAATAGAGTTAGAAATTAACAAGTATGTCTTGAAAGTTATCTACTCGAAAATAGATAGTTCTTCTTACAGTCAACATTTGTGGGAATCAGAAAAACAAGATTGTTTTTTATCTTAACAATATATATTCATCATTCAACAGATGACTTTTAAAAGTCGTCTGTTGATTTTTTTGTTGCCTATTATAATAGATGAAACCTTTATTTAAATGGGAAAATAGCAACTTTAAAAAAGTTTGAAATTTTTTTAATTTAGGTATTTATTTTTTGATTCACATCTGATACAATGAATACATCAGATGAATTAACTGCAAAACGTCACATCATTTCTAAAATTAGAGATGATTTTATATTTACGCACTAATGTAAGCGAGTGCATAAGAGTCATCTAACAAAAATCATCTGCAGACTTTAGAACTGATTTATTTTATGAAAGGAGAGCATATGGCTTTAACAAATGAAAGTCCATTCGTAGTATGTATCGATTCAGATGGCTGTGTGATGGACACAATGGATATTAAACACATTCGATTCTTCGGCCCGCTAGCAACGAAGTATTTCGAGATTCAAAATCAAGAAGTCTATATAGAAGAATGGAATCGTGTCAACTTATTCTCTGAGACGAGAGGGATTAATCGCTTTAAAGGGTTACTACTTAGTCTCGAGTTTGCTCAAGAACATGGTGAAGCAATTGAAGACTTTACAGTGTTTGCTAACTGGTGTAATCATACGACATCTCTTTCGAATCAATCATTGGAAGAGGAGATTGCTAAGCATAATGATGCCGTACTAATAAAAGCGCTCGAGTGGAGCAAGGCTGTAAATCACGGCATTGAAACCGAACTTGTTGGCGAAGACAAACCTTTTGAAGGCGTAAAAAGAGCTTTAGAAGAAATTAGTAAAGTAGCTCAGATTGCGATTGTTTCTTCAGCAAACAGCGAAGCAGTTAATAGTGAATGGAAACGTCATGGGTTAATGCCATTTGTTTCAGAATTCTTCGGACAGGAACGAGGAAGTAAAGCAGCAGCGATTAAAGAAATCAAGTCTCTTGGATTTGAAAAAGAAAAAATTTTAATGGTCGGAGATGCTCCTGGTGATCTAGACGCTGCAAAAGTTAATGAAGTACATTTCTATCCAATTTTATTTGGAAAAGAAAAAGAGTCGTGGGAAACGTTAGTCACAAAAATTCTTCCAGAATTTATTGACGGACATTACGACGATAAAGAGTATCAAGCAATTTATCATAAACATTTATCACAATTTAAAAATTAAAAAATAAGGAGTTAATATCATGGAAAATACAGGGATTCATAGAGCGAAAACGTGGCAAATGGCGTTGTTTGCTTTGAATAATACATCAACAAACTTATGGCTAGTTCTTTTGAACTTCGTTGCCTACTATTTAACAGGTTACGTTGGGGTAACGGTAGTAATGGCTACTTCTGTAATGACATTTATGCGTATTTGGGATGCAATTACTGACCCAATCGTTGGTTATATTGTAGATAAAACTGATGGAAAATTTGGTAAAAACCGTCCGTTTATGGCAGCTGGTAATATCGTGTTACTAATTACTACTTTCTTAATGTTCTTTACAACTCACCATTTACCAGAACAATATAGATTCATTTATTTCTTAGTGATTTATTTAATTTACATTATCGGTTATACCTTACAAACAGTAGTAACAAAATCAGCTCAAAGCTGTTTAACAAACGATCCTAAACAACGTCCAACATTTGGTATCTACGATGGTATCTATAACGCTACATTATTCGCATTAGTACCAGGGTTTGTTGCTCAACACTTAGTGCCAAAATATGGTGGCTTTACTGCTGAATTATTCCAAGAGTTATGGTTGTATATCGCTCCTGTAACATTTATCTTCACTTGGTTAGCAATCTTCGCGCTTAAAGATAAAGACCGTACAGAGTTCTTCGGTACTGGTGAACCTGTTAAAGTTACTTTCAGAGACTACTGGGATGTATTAAAAAATAACCGAGCTATCCAAATGCTAGTAGTATCTGCATCAACAGATAAATTAGCAGCTTTGGTTACTACTAATGCTACAGTATCGGTTATTATCTTTGGTATTATTTGTGGAAACTATAAATTACTTAATACATTTAACCAATATACATTAATTCCTAAGATTTTAATTATGATTCTTGGAGTTAAATTTATTGCACAAAAACTTGGACAAAGAAAAGCATTATTATTAGGTTCATGGGCTGGTATTATTCTTTATGGATTACTATTTGGGTTATTCTACGTAGCAGATCCTTCAACGTTCTCACTACCTGGAGCTGAAGGGTTCACAGGATTATCATTCTTCACAATTGCGTTCTTAACATTATTTATCTTAGCTCAAGGTGCGAATGGTTTAGCAGGGACAATGGTAATTCCTATGACAGCTGACTGTGCGGATTACGAAGTATATCGTTCAGGGCGTTACGTTCCTGGTTTGATGGGAACTTTATTCAGTGCAGTTGATAAAATTGTTTCTTCATTCGGTTCTGCATTTGTAGGTATCCTATGTGCGTCTATCGGTTTTACTGAACAATTACCTCAAGTCGATACACCATTAACACCAGAATTGAAATTTATCGGTTTAGTGATGTTCTGTGGATTCGTTATATTTGGATACATCTGTAACATTATCGCAATGAAATTCTACCCATTAAACAAAGAGAAAATGGAAGAAATTCAAAGTGAAATCGCTCGTATTAAAGCTGAGACATTAGCAAAACAAAATGCATAATTAATCAACGCTCCGTAAGCTAGACAGTTTACGGAGCGTCATTATAGGAGGAAGTAAAATGGCAAGAGTAGTAGATTTATCAAAAAAACCTTATAACTTGAATCCAAGTCAAATTGAATGGGTGGAGTCAACAATTAAAGGCATGACAGACGAAGAGAAAGTAGGACAATTATTTACAAACTTGTTCTTTTTCGGAGGGGATGCTTTTAGCGGAAACAATTTAAGCAATAAAGAGATTCTAGAAAAATATCATATCGGCGGTGTTCGTTATATGAACGGTAGCCCTGAAGATGTTCAAGGGTTGATTAATGATCTTCAATCTCAAACAAAAATCCCATTATTAGTGGCAGCTAACTGCGATTCTGGTGGTGACGGTGCCGTTAAAGGTGGTACTTATATTTCTTCAGGTGCTCAATCTGAAGCAAGTCGTGATCCTTGGGTTCCTTATCATGCAGGACTAGTATCTGCTCGTGAAGAGACTGCTCTTGGGGTAAACGTAAACTTTGACCCATGCGTGGACATTTTACAAAACTGGAGAAATACAATCGTTAATACACGTGCGTACGGAACTACTGCAGAAGATGTTATTAAATATACAAACGCGTATGTAGAAGGTCTAAAATCCGAACGTGAAGTAGTTTGCTGTGTGAAACACTTCCCTGGAGATGGAACTGAAGAACGTGACCAACACTTAATTTTAGGTGTGAATGAATTATCAGTAGAAGAGTGGGATAATTCATTTGGTAAAGTGTATCGCAACCATATTGAAAATGGTGTTGAAATGATTATGGCAGGACATATCGCATTGCCTGAATATCAAAAAGCACTTCGTCCAGGTCTTGAAGATAAAGATGTTATGCCAGCAACACTTGCTGAAGAATTAATTCAAGATTTACTAAAAGAAAAACTAGATTTCAACGGAATGGTGATTACAGATGCCAGCCACATGTTAGGAATGACAAGTGCTATGCGTCGTGAGGATTATGTTCCAGGAGCAATTGCTGCAGGATGTGACATGTTCTTATTCTTCAACAATATGGAAGAAGACTTTAACTTCATGTTAAAAGGATATCACAATGGAGTCATTACTGAAGAACGTATGACAGATGCTCTTCGTCGTATTTTAGGATTGAAAGCAAAATTAAATCTTCCTGAAAAACAAGCAAACGGAACATTGTTAAAAGCTAAGAAAGAGTTAGAAGTTATTGGTTGTGCTGAACACTTAGAATGGCAAAAAGAAGCGGCTGACCGCGGAATCACTCTTGTTAAAGATACGCAACAAAACTTACCGATTAATCCAGTGGATCATAAACGCGTACGCTTGTATTACTTAGAGGGTGAAAAAGGTGGAATCATGGCTAATGATGATTCAGTTTTAAACCGCTTCGTAGATGAATTAACTAGTCGTGGATATGAAGTAACGGTTAATGATGGAAATAGTCGTATCAAAGGGCGTACACTAGAGTATAGAGATACAGTTGATTTAGCGCTAGTGGTTGCAAACGTAATTGGTTATGGTGCACAAAATAACTACCGTATTCAATGGAAGACAGCTATGTCGAATGAAGTACCTTGGTATGTACATGAAGCGCCAACTGTATTTGTGTCTACAAACTTTACAACTCATTTACATGATGCAACAATGGTTAAAACATTTGTGAATGCTTACCATGGGAATGAGAATACAGTCAAAGCTGTAATCGATAAACTTGAAGGGAAGTCTGAATTCAAGGGAACTCCAAATGAGTTAGTGTGGACAGAAAAATGGCAAGCTAAATTATAGAAAGAGGGATGGTCGATGTTATATCCAGTTTTAAATGCAAAGAGAAAACGTTATTCGTTAGATGGGATTTGGAATTTTAAGCAAGGTGAATACGTCCCAGGAGTGGATCCACGACTTTCTGCTGATGACTTAATGGTCGTACCAAGTTCATTTAATGATGTAGCAGTGGAATCTGAAAAAAGATATTTTATTGGAGATAACTGGTATGAGCGTACTTTTGCGGTCCCTTCTTTCGAATCAGATGAAGAATTAGTGCTTCGTTTTGGTTCTGTAACCCATCAAGCGAAAGTATATGTGAATGGTCAATTATTAGGAGAACATATCGGTGGGTTTACACCATTTGAAGTTCGTATTCCTGAAGAATTGACAAGAAAAAAAGAATTATTAATTAGTGTTTGTGCCAACAATATTTTAGATCATACTACTTTACCAGTCGGCAACTATTCTGAAGAAGTATTACCGGACGGCACTGTGAAGAAGAAAGTTTCAGAGAATTTCGACTTCTTTAACTATGCTGGGATTCAACGTCCTGTTCAATTATTAGTTCTTCCTAAAGCGCGTATTGAAGATATTGTAGTTACTTACGATGTTCATGAAAATGATGCGACTGTAAGAGTAACGGTAGAACATACTGCTAATGGTGGAACTTCGAAAGTAACACTTTTAGACGAAAATGGCGAAGTGGTAGCTAAGGGTGAGGCGAGGGCTGAACTTGAGATAGTCAATGTTCGTCGTTGGGAAGTATTAGATGCTTACCTTTATACAGCAAAAGTTGAGTTATTTGCTGGAGAAGAGTTAGTTGATGAATATGAAGAACTATTTGGAGTTCGTACGGTTCGTGTTGAAAATGGTCAGTTCTTAGTAAACGACAAACCGATATACTTCAAAGGATTCGGGAAACACGAAGATAGTTACGTGAACGGTCGTGGTTTTAACGAAGCAGTAAACTTAATGGATTTGAATTTAATGAAGAATATGGGGGCTAACTCATATAGAACGGCTCACTATCCATATTCTGAAGAGATGATGCGTTTATCAGATCGTATGGGATTCCTAGTGATTGATGAAGTTCCAGCAGTCGGTTTGTTTGCAAACTTTACTGCTGCTCTAAGTATGAATAGAGGAGGAACTAAACCGATTAAGACATGGGAATTCTATCAAACAATGGAAAATCACAAACTTGCACTTAAAGAATTAGTGGCTCGTGATAAGAACCATGCATGTGTTGTGTTATGGAGTGTCGCGAACGAACCAGATGGTGCTGGTGAAGGTGCGGATAAATACTTCGAGCCTTTAGTCAAATATGTGAAAGAGTTAGATCCGCAAAAACGTCCAACAACTGTTGTGAATATTATGATGGCAACACCAGAACAGGATTTAATTTCTCCATTGATTGATGTGCTTTGCTTGAATCGTTATTACGGTTGGTATCTTAACCATGGGGATATTGAAGGTGCACGCGTAGGGCTTCGTAAAGAGTTGAAGGAATGGCAAGAAAAATATCCAGATAAACCAATCATTATGACAGAATACGGTGCAGATACTTTACCTGGCTATCATTCAAATTGGGATGTTCCGTATACAGAAGAGTATCAAGAACGATTCCATCAAATGAGTCATGAAGTATTTGATGAGCTCGAAAACTTTGTGGGTGAACATGTTTGGAACTTTGCGGACTTTGAAACAAACAGTTACGCGTTAATTCGTATCCAAGGAAACCACAAAGGTTTATTCACAAGGGATAGAAATCCAAAATCAATTGTTAAATTATTTAGAAACCGTTGGAATGCTATTCCAGACTATAACTACAAAAAATAGTGAGTACTTTTCGTATGCTATTCTAATGGTTTGAGCTATAGAGTGAGAACTGTTAGAATAGGTTCGAAAAAGTGACGAATGGGGAATAGATATGAAAGAGAAAACTGTTTCTTTAGTGGAACAAACCGCAAATAGAATTGTCGAATATTTTGAAAAAAATGATTTAAAAGTCGGAGACAAGTTGCCGAATGAATATACATTGGCACAAGATTTAGAAGTGGGTCGTAGTACGTTGCGTGAAGCGGTGAAAATGTTAGTTTCAAAGAATATCTTGGAAGTACGTCAAGGCTCTGGAACTTATATTACGAGTTTAACGGAGACTGTAATAGATCCATTAGGTTTTGGTGAAATCGATAATCATATGAAGTTGACACAAGACTTATTTGAAGTGCGCTTCTTGATTGAGCCTCAGATGGCGAGTCTTGCCGCGCAGCATATTACGGATAAAGAAGTGGCTGTTCTAGAAAGGCTTGAAAAGGCCTTGGAAAAAGAAATCCATTCGGATGGAGATATTCACTTTGAACTGGATATTCAATTTCATAGTGCGATTGCTGAGGCTAGTCGTAATGTAGCTATGCAGCAACTGATTCCAATTATTATTCAATCGATTAAGTTGTATAATGATTTCTTTACAAGTGAGCAAAGCAAAGCAAATACGATTCGTGCTCATAGAGAAATTGTAAGAGCGATTAAAAATCGAGATGCTGTCGCTGCCAGAGACGCGATGTTACTGCATTTAGCAGATAATAGACGCACATTATCGTATAATTAAATCGTCTGATGAAATAGACGATATCAACCGAATATTGTCATTGACACTAAAAGTCGTCTGATGTATCATAGAGATAACAGATGACTTTTATTTTTTTGCGAAAAGGAGAAAAAGCTTATGACAAGTGTATTAGAACAATTAAAACGAAATTATATTTTCGCAGTAATCCGCGGGAAATCATCAGATGACGCAATTGAAATTTCAAAGCACTCAGTATTGGGTGGCATTAAAAATATCGAAGTAACTTATACGACACCAGATGCTTCAAAAGCTATTTCAGAATTAAAAGCATTTTATGCGAATGAAACTGAAGTAGTGATTGGTGCTGGTACGATTATGTCTGTTGAATTAGCTAAAGAAGCGATTGCTGCTGGGGCTGAGTTTTTAGTGAGCCCTCATTATGATGCGCATATCCAAAAAGTAGCGCATGAAGCGCATATCGATTACTTCCCAGGTTGTGCAACTACGACAGAAATCGTGCAAGCGATGAATGGTGGAGCAAAAATCATCAAACTATTCCCTGGTGGAGTTTTAGGACCTTCATTTATTAAAGATATTCATGGCCCAATCCCAAATGTTAACTTAATGCCTTCAGGTGGCGTATCTCTTGCAAACATTAAAGAGTGGA
Source organism: Granulicatella sp. HMSC30F09 (assembly GCF_001806915.1). Classification (NCBI taxonomy): domain Bacteria; kingdom Bacillati; phylum Bacillota; class Bacilli; order Lactobacillales; family Carnobacteriaceae; genus Granulicatella; species Granulicatella sp. HMSC30F09. Next base: position 52,560 of record NZ_KV786413.1, read on the forward strand.
AAGAAAAAGGTGCTGTTGCAGTCGGTGTCGGAAGCGCTCTTGGTGCAAAAGTGGCAACAGAAGGATATGAAAGTGTAACACGCATTGCTAAAGAATTCGTCAGTGCGTTGGAGGACTAATTATGACTTTTAATCGTAAAAATTTTTTACTACAAAGTAAGGTTGCGGAAGACTTATATAGAGTAGTGGAACATCTTCCAATTGAAGATTTCCACTGTCACTTATCTCCTCAAGAAATTTTTGAGGATAAACCATTTGAGAATGCCGTACAAGTATGGCTTGGCGGAGATCACTATAAATGGCGCCTAATGCGTGCAAATGGTGTGAGTGAACGTTTGATTACAGGGGACGCAACTCCTGAAGAAAAATTCGAAGCATGGGCTAAAACGTTGGCTAAGGCATTTGGAAATCCTTTATATCACTGGAGTCATTTAGAATTGAAACAAGTTTTTGGTATTGATGACTATGTGACGCCTGATAATTGGAAAGAGATTTATGACCGTATGAATCAAACCATTGCAGAGGAACAACTGAGTCCAAGAAAATTGATTAAACGTGCAAACGTGGAATTCATTGGAACAACTGACAATCCACTTGATTCGCTCGAATGGCATCAAAAGATTGCAGAAGATACGGCTTTCGATACAGTTGTTGCACCAACATTCCGTCCTGATGAAGCTTTTGTATCACATCCAAATTTTGCTAACTTTGTGACTAGACTACAAGAAGTGACAGGTGTAGAAGTTCGTTCGTTCGATAGTTTTGTTAAAGCTTTAGAACAACGTATCGAATTCTTTGTAGCAAATGGGTGTAAAGCAAGTGATATTAGTTTTGGGGAAATCTTGTATAAGAGAGCTTCAAAAGAAGAACTAGATGCAATTTTTGCAAAGGTAATTCGTGGAGAAGTACCTACTCTTGAAGACATTCAACAATGGCAAACTGAAGTGTTCAGTGCTTTGTGTGGTTTATATAAGAAACACCATTTAGTGACACAAGTTCACTTTGGGGCTGTTCGTGATACGAACCGTAAGTACTTTGAGAAAATTGGAGTAGATGCAGGTTTCGACTCAACAGGAGACCAAACGCATTTAGCTCTTGCTTTAAATCAACTTTTAAATGCATTAGAGGAATCGAATCGTCTTCCAAAATGTATTTTCTATAACTTAAATCCATCGTATAACGATATTTTGGCCAATACGCTAGCTAACTTCCAAGCTAATGAAGAAGGGATTAAAGGTCGTTTACAATTTGGTGCAGCTTGGTGGTTCTCTGATACTGAAAAAGGAATGAGAGAACAAATGCTAGTCTTAGCAAACCAAAGCTTGTTATGGAACTTTGTAGGAATGCTTACAGACTCAAGAAGCTTCCTATCATATCAAAGACACGATTACTTCCGTCGTATTCTCGTTTCGCTAGTAACAGAATGGATTGAAAGTGGTCGAATCCCTTATGACGAAAAATTAATTACAGAGTTCTTAGAAGCCATTTGCTATAAAAATGCTAAAGAATTTTTTGAATTGAACTAAAGGAGGAAGAAAATATGGAAATGACATTCCGTTGGTATGGGCATGATGATCAAGTAACTTTAGAGAATATTAGACAAATTCCTGGTATGAAAGGGATTGTAACTGCGATTTATGATGTCCCAGTTGGAGAAGTATGGAGCCGTGAACGTATTCGTCAATTAAAACAAGACGTTGAAGCTTCAGGCTTAAAACTTTCTGTTATTGAAAGTGTTCCAGTTCATGAAGATATTAAACTTGGAAAACCTACAAGAGATCAATTGATTGATAACTATATTCAGACTATTAAAAACTTAGGAGCTGAAGGAGTAAATATTGTATGTTATAACTTCATGCCAGTATTCGACTGGACACGAACGGACTTAGCGTATGATCTTCCAGATGGTTCTAATGCATTAATCTTCGATGAAGAAGTAGCTAAGAAAATGGATCCTGTTAAAGGGGAGTTATCTCTGCCAGGTTGGGATTCAAGTTATACAAAAGATGAAATGAAAGCTATCATGGATGAGTATTCCAAAGTAGACGAAGAAAAACTTTGGGAACATTTAGAATATTTCATTAAACGTGTCATTCCAGCAGCAGAAGAAGCTGGTGTGAAAATGGCAATCCACCCTGATGATCCACCTTATAGCATCTTTGGATTACCTCGTATCATTACTTGCAAAGAAAATCTTGTAAGATTTGTAGAATTATACGATAGCCCAAATAATGGGGTAACTGTTTGTGTAGGTTCATATGCTTCTGATCCAAACAACGATGCTGTTGAGATGTTAAAAGAAATGTTGAAACGCAACCGTGTAAACTTTATGCATGCTCGTAATATTCGTTTAACAGGAAAAGGCAAATCATTCGAAGAATCAGCACACCCAACAGAGTACGGTTCAATTGATATGTATGAAGTGGTGAAAGCTCTTCATGACGCAAACTGGGAAGGACCAATCCGTCCGGACCATGGTCGTATGATTTGGGGAGAAACAGGTCGTCCAGGATATGGATTATTTGACCGAGCTCTAGGTGCTACTTATCTTCACGGATTAGCTGAAGCAGTTGCTAAAAACGCAAAACAATAGGAGAATAACCATGACACAATTTTTTGATTTTACAAATAAAGTCGTAGTCATTACCGGTGCCGGTGGAGTGATTTGCGGAGAACTCGCAAAAAGCTTTGGAAAACAAGGCGCAAAGGTAGCTTTACTAGACTTAAACGAAGAAGCTGCACAAAAATTTGCAGATGAAATTATTGCTGAAGGCGGTATCGCAAAAGCATATAAAACGAACGTACTTGAAAAAGAATCATTAGAAGCTGTTCGCGAAGCGGTGAATAAGGATCTTGGTACCGTAGATGTTTTAGTAAACGGTGCTGGAGGAAATAACCCACGTGCAACAACAGATAATGAGTTCCATGAAGTTGGATTAAGTGCCGAAACAAAAACATTCTTTGACTTAGATAAAGCAGGAATTGAATTTGTATTCAACTTAAACTATTTAGGTACATTATTACCAACACAAGTTTTTGCACAAGATATGGTTGGAAAAGAAGGAGCAAACATCATCAATATTTCAAGTATGAATGCATTCACTCCTTTAACAAAAATTCCAGCGTATTCAGGAGCAAAAGCAGCGATCAGTAACTTCACTCAATGGTTAGCGGTTCACTTCTCTAAAGTAGGAATCCGTTGCAACGCGATTGCCCCAGGATTCTTAGTTACTGCTCAAAATGAAAGACTACTATTTGATGAAAATGGAAATCCAACTCCACGTGCGGATAAAATTTTACGCAATACACCAATGGGACGCTTTGGTGAATCAAATGAATTAGTAGGGGGAGTATTCTTCCTTGCAGATTCAACTCTTTCAAGCTTTGTTAATGGCGTAGTTTTACCAATTGATGGTGGTTTCGCAGCTTATTCTGGAGTATAATTAAAGAACATAAAAGGAATCGAAGTGAGAGCTTCGATTCTTTATCTATCAATTGAAAATTGGAGAAGAGATATAGAGATGAAAGTAATAACTCTAGGTGAAATTTTATTAAGATTATCGACCGCAGCAGATGTACGGTTAAAGAGTACAAAAGAGTTTAGGGTGTGCTATGGTGGAGCTGAAGCAAATGTTGGAATTTCGTTAGCTCACTTTGGTCATAATGTCTCGGTAGCAACAGTTCTACCTCAAGATAACCCTTTAAACGACGCTGTCAGTTCCAGATTACGAATGAATGGAATCAATACAGATTTGGTTGCGACAGAATATGGAAGATTAGGAACATACTTTTTAGAGCAGGGGAATGCAGGACGTGCTTCTCGCGTTACATATGATCGTTTATACTCTAGTATCTCTGTTGTGAACGAACTCTGCTGGAATCTAGATAAAATTTTCAAAGGTGTGGATTTGTTGCATATTTCTGGAATTTTGCCAGCACTTTCGAAGAAATGGCAATCATGGACCGTTGAAGTCGTTTGTAAGGCAAAAGAATATGGATGTCGTTTAAGTTTTGATATGAACTACCGTAGTAAGCTTTGGAGTTATGAGGAAGCCTATCCTTGTTTCCAACAAATTTTACCGTATGTAGATATTCTTTCTGCAGGTAGATTAGATGCGATTCATTTCTTGAAAGTTGCATCAGAAGACGAAAATGTTTCCCTAGAAGAAATTTACAAACGAATTCAAGCAAAATATCCAAATATTAAAGTGTTGTATTCAACAAAACGAAATGTCATTTCAACAAATCATAACGAATTACAAGGATTTTTCGTAGGTGAAGATGGAGCATTCGTAGAGTCTAAACTATATGACATTAATCCAATCATCGACCGAGTAGGTGGAGGAGATGCCTTTGCTGCAGGAATTCTAAACGGCGTTCTAAAAGGGTGGGATAGCCAACAAATTGTTGACTTTGGAACTGCAAGTTCAGTCTTAAAACATACTGTTTTTGGAGACTGGAATCCATTCAATGAAGATGAAGTCTTTGAATTTATGAACCAAAAATCGGGACAAATTGTCCGTTAAATTGATATAACAACAATTAGACGTCAGTGTTTATCTCTGACGTCTTTTCATTTGGGCTTATCAAGCGCGAGGAAAACTGTTAAAATAGTGGAGAATAAGCAGTAGAAAGGGAATCGCCATGGTTAAAAATTCTGTATGGATCCAACAAGAAATTGAGGGAGTGAAGCTATATGTTTATCGTTCCAATGTCAAAGATGCTACGACCATTTATTTTTTAGATGGAGATCAATTCGAAGAACCTTTTAATCATTGGATTCGCAAACATCAACCTGCACTCAATTTTGTACTCATAAATGCAAATAATCGAACAGATGATTATACACCGTGGCCTCTCCAGGCGTCAGAAAGCATGCCGATGGATTTCGGTGGGAAAGCTGCAGAACATCTTTCGTTTTTCGCAACACATGTTATTCCATTTTGTGAGAGTAAATATGCTTTTGCCTCAAGCGAAGAAAAGAGAGTTATCGGTGGTTATTCGCTAGGTGGATTATTCAGCCTGTACGCAGCGGTGAACACTAATTTATTTGGGACCGCCCTCAGCTGTTCTTCATCGCTGTGGTTTCCTGATTTTCTGGACTATTTAAAAGAACATCCTTTTAAAGCCGCTCATCCAAAATTATACATGAGTGTGGGAGACCAAGAAGGAACGACTGCGACGAATTTAACAGCAGACCAAACTCTAAATACGATAGCATTAAAAGATTTTTATGAGCCGAAATTTCAAGCAGGTGATTTCCAGTTTACGTTGGAAGTGGGAAATCATGGAAATGATATTCCAGGACGTGCCTGGCGTGCTATTGAATGGGTAGAAGAGAATTGTAGATAATGAACAAAAAATCCACTGGTTTAACCAGTGGATTTTTTTCTAGCGGTGTCAAAGGGTCTCGAACCCCCGACCTAGCGTTTAGGAAACGCTTGCTCTATCCAACTGAGCTATGACACCCTGATACATTTATTGAACCACAGAACCTGCAATCTGTCCATACACAGTCACTTTTTCTTAACAAAATGAGGAATGACAATCTTCATCCGCAAAGCAGATTTAAATAATAAAACTCAATTATGTCTTTAAACAAGAAGGTTTAGAGACCACAGATTTTATGAAAAAAGATGGAGTCCCTTGGGATTCTATGGTGGGAGTAAGAGCGTTTCGTAACTGATGCGAATATGAGACTCTAGGAATTTATTCCGTAGAGACTCATTGAGGCTCAGTAGGTGAGAGACATCGGCTCGAACCGGTAAAGCTCTTATCCCTACCATGAAGATATCCCAAAGGGACGGAATCTAAAGTTTTTAATAGCAATGAATTTAATCTCTAAATCTTCGGTTTATGTATAAAAAAACCGCCAAAAAATTTTGGCAGTTTTTAAGGTTTATTTAGTTTGCTGATTGACGGCGTGAAGATTGCCAATGCGAATACAGACGGAAAATCGAATCGACCGTAAAGATAGCAAGTGCAATCATCCCGGCAGTAATCATTGTTTGACCGAAGAAGAATTTTCCTTTTTCAACATCTCCTACAAAGAAGGCGTATACGGTACGATACATGCCTGCACCAGGAACGAGTGGGAAAAATCCAGGGATAAAGAATACCGTTACGGGAGCTTTAAAATAGCGTGCTGCTAAGTGCGATAAAAACGCAATTGTAAGGCCGCTATAGTAAGTAGCTAGTTGTAATCCAGAACTATCCAAGAAGAAGAGATATACAAACCAACCAATGCCTCCAATAATCGAAATATGAATGAGGAGTCGTTTTGGTGCTTCAAAGACAATACAACTGAAGTAGACAGCGATGAGAGCACTAATCACTTGATAAATCATAAGGGATTTGCACCTCCTGCTAAGACGAGTCCCAAAGCAACAGCAATAGCGACGGAAAGAGCCGTCACAAACGCTTCAATTGCCCGGGCTGCTCCTGAGTTGTAGTCTCCGCGTAATGTATCGCGAATGGCATTTGTAATGGCGGTTCCAGGAACCGCCGGCATGATTAATCCTACAATGGAGATGCCGATTCGAGCGTCCGGAACGAAATGTTTCTGAATCAAAATGATAATGACAATCGCAGGAATAATCGAGATGAGGTTCAACACGAATGTTCCTAATTTTAATTTCGGATCTAACTTATAAACAAATGGCATGATAATCGCTGCTACGGATGCAATGACGAGTTCAATTGGCGTTGCTCCAAATAGAGCAGCGTAGAACCCACACATCAGAATAAGGCCTAAGTCTTTTAACCACTGTGGATATTCGGATTCTTTTAAATCTTGTAATCGTTGATAAGCCGTATCAAGGTCGATTTCTTTTGTCACTAATTGACGAGAAATGGCGTTAACTTTATAGATACGATTTAAATTTGTGTCACGATTTGGAACACGGCGGATTTCTGTAATAGAATCGATGCAGTCATCATCGAGCGTTGCAAAGATTCCAGTCGCCATTGCGAAGGCTTCGCAAGTTTCAAAGTTTGAAGTGGAGAGAATATAGTTCATTGTTTCTTCCACGCGATACGATTCCGCATTGCATTCAAGCATGATTTGACCAGCCAGAATAGCGGTATCCATTAATTTTTTTGCATATGATCGCACAAAGCCTTCCTCCTTACTAAAACACTCTCTAAGTATAGCATACTAGCGGTGTTTTGCTAAGTAGAAATTTTTATGAAATGAAACTGTACTATTTTCATATTGCTTACAAATTAGTACAGCTGTTTTTTTGATGATTGTTTTAACATTGTACTGTTTTTTTAAAAGTATTTAGTGTATTATTAAGATAGCAAATTTTTGGAGGGATATCCGTGGAATTATTTGAAGAATTATCACTTAAATTGAAAGGGAAAGACGTTAAAATCGTATTTCCAGAAGGAGATGAACCAAGAATTATCGGTGCAGCAGTTCGTTTATTAGCTGATGGACTTTGCCAACCAATCTTACTTGGAAATGTAGATGCTATTAATGAAGTAGCAGAAGCTCGTGGATTTAACATTTCTCATTTAGAAATTATCGATCCTGAAACTTATGCGGACGATAAATATGCTGAAATGGTAGCAAGCTTTGTAGCACGTCGTAACGGTAAAGTATCTGAAGAAGATGCGCAAAAATTATTACGTGACGTAACTTACTTCGGAACAATGATGGTATACATGGGCTTAGCAGACGGATTAGTATCTGGTGCGGTTCACTCAACAGGGGACACTGTACGTCCAGCATTACAAATCATCAAAACAAAACCAGGAGTATCTCGTACAAGTGGTGCGTTCATTATGATCAACAGCGACAAATCTAAGAAATACTTATTCTCAGACTGCGCAATCAACATTAACCCTAACGCACAAGAATTAGCTGAAATCGCAGTAGAATCTGCTAAAACAGCTGAATTATTCGGTATTGAACCAAACGTTGCAATGTTAAGTTTCTCAACTAAAGGTTCTGCTAAATCTGAAGAAGCATTAAAAGTAGCTGAAGCAACTAAAATCGCTCAAGAATTAGCTCCAAACTACAACATCGACGGAGAATTACAATTCGATGCTGCATTCGTACCAAGCGTTGGTAAACAAAAAGCTCCAGACTCACCAGTAGCTGGACAAGCAACTGTATTCGTATTCCCAGAAATCCAATCAGGTAACATCGGATACAAAATTGCACAACGTTTCGGTAACTTCGAAGCAATCGGACCAATCTTACAAGGATTAAACAAACCAATCTCTGACTTATCACGTGGATGTAACGAAGAAGACGTCTACAAACTAGCTATTATCACAGCTAACCAAGCGTTGATGGAAAACTAAGGTGCGACAAAGCGCGCTCAAAAGCGATGACGGTTCGAACTTTGCCGTAAGCGACTAGTATAGTCGTGCGGACAAAGTGAGAAAGGCTTGAGCTTTTGCACTTTGGAGCCCGATTTCAAGAGAAAGACAGAAGACAAAAACGACTCGCATCGCGAGTCGTTTTTCTATTTATATAGGCTTATTAGATATTCCCGAATCACAGGTGATGAAGAGAACATCAATAAGCTACTGAGCGGTGCGAGACTTCGCGATTTCTGCGATGGCGAACTCAACTACATAAAAGAAGATAGAATATTTCTAAAGCACAAAAAAAGCAGGTTTAAAACCTGCTTTTTTACTTAAAACGATTATTCACCTTCAGGAAGTACAAATGATAAAACTGCGTATGCTAAAGCTCCAGTTCCTGCAGCTAAGACAGATATTGCCCAGCCGATACGAACTAATGAAACATCGATACCATAGTAATCAGCTACACCAGCACAAACTCCCATAATTTTCTTTTCTTTTACATTACGTGTTAAACGTTTTTCCAAATGAAATCACTCCTAATTGTTAAGATTATATTAAATGTATCATAGGCTATTTATGGAAGACAATTAGTTTTACTACATTTCACGGAAAGAACTAGATTCTTTCAAAAACAGATATGAATTTTCGGTGAATTTCACAAAATATTCATATTCCGGCTGATGTTCTTATTATGAGAATGGAGTAAATTTATATACTTTATTATTAAATAATATATCTCATCCGAAAGATTATTTATTAGATTTCTATTTGAGAAATCTCTTGATAGCAAGGGTTCTGGTTCATTGTTAGAGGTTCTAAATTTATAATAATTTTTTATGAGCAAATAAATTGCTTTAATATTTAAGTGATGATAATCTTTAATTAAGCCAAGAGAGAAGACGTCGCTTTCTTGGAAAAACAACGAAAAAGAAATGAGGAATTTAATATGAAAAACATTTTATTTGTAGTAGGAAGCTTACGTAAAGGAAGTTTTAACCACCAAATGGCTAAAAAAGCAGAACAACTTTTAGAAGGAAAAGCAACAGTATCATACTTAGACTACTCAAACCTTCCATTAATGAACCAAGATTTAGAAACTCCAGTATTACCTGAAGTACAAGCAGCACGCGATGCTATCGGTAAAGCAGATGCTATTTGGATTTTCTCACCAGTGTATAACTTTGCTATTCCAGGAACAGTGAAAAACTTAATTGACTGGATGAGTCGTGCTCTAGATTTATCAAACCCAAGTGGACCTTCTATTTTACAAGATAAAGTAGTAACAGTATCTGCATTAGCAGCAGCTGGGCATGATCAATTATTCGCTTCATATCAATCATTATTACCATTTGTACGCATGCAAGTAGTAGGTGATTTCACAGCTGCAACAATTAACCCAGAAGCCTGGGGAACTGGTGTTGTTACATTAAGCGATGAAGTAGTAGCAGGACTTGAAAAACAAGCTGAAGCATTATTAAATGCATAATTAAATTTCAAACTTAACTTAAGGAAGCAGTCTCTCTTTGAAGGAGGCTGCTTTTTTTGAACAGTATACGAACAGACATTTGCCCTAGACCTTCCTGTTATGCTAGAATTGTACTGATATAGACATAAAAAGGAGCATTATTCATGTATGAATATTTTAATGGAGAGTTAGCGCATATCTTACCAACAGCTATTGTTATTGATGTGCATGGCGTAGGCTATCAAGTGGTATTTGCAAACCCATACCGCTTGCAAGATTCTCTAAAAAAACAAATTAAAGTTTTAGTACAACAAGTTGTTCGTGAGGATTCGATTACATTATACGGATTTATCTCAAGCGAAGAACGCGAATTATTCCAACGATTAATTAGTGTTTCTGGTATTGGTCCAAAGAGTGCGATGAGTATTTTAGCAAATGACGATACAGAAGGATTCGTGAACGCTGTAGAAAGTGGGAATGTCACTTATTTAACAAAATTCCCAGGAGTTGGTAAGAAAACAGCGCAACAAATTATTTTGGACTTGAAAGGGAAGTTTGAAGCACTACCAGAGGAAACAACGAAAGCAGTCGTTTCAACGAACCAAGCCACTCTTGAAGAAGCGAAAGAAGCATTACTGGGCCTTGGGTATTCTGCAAAAGAAATTACAAAGATTTGGAAGTCACTGGAAGCTACTGCTCCAAGTACGACGCAAGAGGCATTAAAAGTGGCCTTTAAACTATTGATGAAATAATGGAGGATTATCGTGGAAGAAGAACGTTTTATTGACCAAAACCCGCCTGACGAAGTGGAAGTACAAGACGAGTTATCACTAAGACCACAGACGTTACAACAATATATCGGGCAACAAAAAGTAAAAGAAGAACTTGCCATTTATATTCAAGCGGCGCGTAGTCGTTCTGAAGCCTTGGACCACGTGTTACTATACGGACCTCCGGGGCTTGGGAAGACGACACTTGCGATGGTCATTGCTAATGAATTAGAAGTTGGTATTAAGACAACCAGTGGGCCAGCGATTGAACGCCCAGGAGACTTAGTCGCTCTTTTAAACGACTTAGAAGCAGGAGATGTTTTATTTATCGACGAGATTCACCGATTGCCACGTGTAGTGGAAGAGATGCTGTATTCAGCGATGGAAGATTTCTTTGTGGATATCGTAGTCGGACAAGGGCCAACTGCACATCCGGTGCATTTTCCATTGCCGCCGTTTACGTTGATTGGAGCAACAACTCGTGCAGGGGCACTTTCTGCACCGCTTCGTGACCGTTTCGGGATCGTAGAACATATGGAATACTACGATGAGGCTTCTCTGTCTGAGATTGTTAAACGCAGTGCAAATGTCTTTGATAGTGAAATTAAGGATGAAGCCGCTCTTGAGATTGCGCTTCGTTCTCGCGGGACACCGCGTATTGCCAATCGTCTCTTAAAGCGTGTACGTGACTTTTCTCAAGTATACGAAGAAGGGATGATTTCAAAAGAAATTACGCAACAAGCCCTAAAAGTCTTGCGAGTAGATGCTAAAGGGTTAGATCATATTGACCGTAAATTATTAACGGCGATGATCGATTTATACGATGGTGGTCCTGTTGGGCTTGGTGCCATTGCGGCGAATATTTCAGAAGATGCGGAAACCATTGAAGATATGTATGAACCTTATTTATTACAAATTGGATTTTTAAAACGGACATCACGCGGTCGTGTGGTGACGCCGGAAGGATATGCTCACTTAGGGCGCTTATATCCTTTAGCGTAAGGAAGGAAATAGAAATGAACTATACAACGAAAGATTTCGACTTCGATTTACCCGAAGAATTAATCGCTCAAACTCCATTGAAAGACCGTACGTCTTCACGTTTATTAGTGGTGGATAAAACAACACATAGCATTGAAGATAAACATTTTTCTGATTTACTAGATGAATTAGAAGAAGGAGATACACTTGTTGTGAATAACACACGTGTACTTCCAGCTCGTCTTTATGGAACAAAAGAAGAAACAGGAGCTCATATTGAGGCCTTACTATTAACGAATACGGAAGGTGACAAGTGGGAAACACTTGTAAAACCTGCCAAACGTATGAAAGTGGGTAGTGTTGTTTCTTTTGGAGATGGCCGACTTAAAGCAACGGTTGTCGAAGAATTAGAACAAGGTGGACGTATCATCGAGTTTTCATACGAAGGAGTATTCCTAGAAGTGTTGGAATCTCTTGGGGAAATGCCTTTACCACCTTATATTAAAGAGCGTTTAGAAGATAAAGAACGTTATCAAACCGTTTATGCTAAAGAAAATGGATCTGCAGCAGCACCTACAGCTGGCTTGCACTTTACGGAAGAATTAATGCAAAAAATCCGTGAGAAGGGCGTGAATATTGTTCCAGTAACGCTGCATGTTGGTCTAGGAACGTTTAGACCTGTTTCTGTGGATTCTCTTGAAGACCACAAGATGCATTCAGAGTATTATAATGTGTCAAAAGAAACTGCGGATATGATTGAAGCGACTAAAAAAGCTGGTAAACGAGTGATTGCTGTTGGGACGACTTCGATTCGTACGTTAGAAACGGTTGCTAGAGACAACGATGGGCATGTGGTGCCTGCGAGTGGATGGACGGATATTTTCATCTCTCCTGGGTATGAGTTCCGTGTGGTGGATGCATTTGTGACGAATTTCCACTTACCAAAATCAACGCTTGTGATGCTTGTCAGTGCTTATCTTGGTCGTGAATTCACACTAGAAGCCTATCAGCACGCCATCGAAGAACGTTACCGCTTCTTTAGTTTTGGCGATGCAATGTTTGTGCATAAATAAAGGAAAAAGACCTTCGGTCTAACTACGAACCATAGGGAACTCTTCATGGTAGAGATAATAGCTGTATCGGATTGAGCCTTTTGTCTCAATCCTACCGAGCTTCAAACTGACTCTAGGAAATGAATTTCCAGAGTCAGTAATTCACATCGATTACTAATCGCTATTACTTCTACCATAGAATCCCTATGCTTCTTCATTTGCCCACGGTCCTTTTGTGCGATTTATACAGAACATTGCTAAAAGGAGAGAGACATTCTTAGTGTGTGCTTATAAAATAAAAAAACAGAAGTTAAGGTTCAACTCTTAACTTCTGTTTTCTTTTGATTTCATAAATACGTGTTGGATGATAAAGATAGCTGTGGTTACGAGTACTCCTACGGTTACGGCACTTTGTACGTTGTAAGGTGTTTGAGAGAGTGCACTTCCTAAATAGTAAGTAACTTGGCTAAGTATCAATCCCCATACGATGGTAACAATATATTTCACGGACAACCCTTCTTTCACTTCTCATTATAGTACAAGGGAGATTCTTTTGACAATAGATGGGTTGAAAAACTTTCCAAAAGGGAGCGCGAATGGGGAAGATATGCTATAATAAGACGACAAATATGAGAGGAGGAACCTTATGCCGTTTACAACTTTACAAGTATTCAGTAGCTATTCATTACTCAAGAGCACGATTCGTTTAAATGAATATGTTGCGACTGGAAAATTATTAGGTTATAAACAATTGGCCCTAACAGATGATGGTGTATTGCACGGCGCAGTGGAGTTTTATGAGCGCTGTATTCAAAATGGAATTCAACCGATTCTAGGATGTACATTCGAGGTTGCCTGGAAGAGTGATGCTTCTAGAAAAGAAATGCTCATCGTCTATGCAAAAGGCGCTAAGGGGTACGAATCCCTCCTGAAACTTTCAACCCTTTATCAACAAGGGCTTACTTGGACAAAGGAGATGACGGAGTGGATTGCCACTCATAGCGAGGATGTGAAAATCGTTCTTCCTCCAATGGATAGTGAGTGGGTTGCGGCGCATTCTAAGGGCAGACTTGAAGCAGTTCTAGGAGCTGTGAAGGAAGAGTATGCTGGCGTTGAGATTGCTGTAGGGATTACTCGTGAAATGGTTGAACGCGGTGAGTTCGACACAATGCGTGAAGGGATTGAAGCTGCTGGTGTGATTCCAGTTGCCTTTAGCGTCTCTCGTTATTTAAATACAACTGATTATTTCCCTTGGAAGGTTTTACAAGCGATTCGACTAGGGGAAACTCTCTCGTTTACTCAAGAAGATGCATCAGGGAGTGAATCTTTACCAGAAGCGACTTCGATGGCGAAGGTGTTCCAAGTGGTAGAAGGTGGAGTGCTTCTTTCTAACTTAGAAAAGTTTACAAAAGATTTAGTGGTAGAGATTCCTCTAAGAGACACCATGCTCCCTAAATTCCCAGTTCCAGGTGGGAAGACGAGTGCAGAGTTCCTTTATGAATTATGTGAGGCTGCTATGCTGGAGATGGGGGTAACGACACCTGTTTATGTGAACCGTCTTAAAGAAGAGTTGGCTGTTATTCATGAAATGGGATTTGATGATTACTTCCTAATCGTTTGGGATATTATGCGTCAAGCGCGCGAGAAAGGCATTCAAACCGGAGCTGGTCGTGGATCTGCGGCAGGTTCACTTGTAGCGTATCTCTTACATATTACAGGTGTTGATCCGATTCGTTATCACTTGCTATTTGAACGTTTCTTAAACCGTGAACGTTATACAATGCCTGATATCGACTTGGATTTTCCTGATGATAAGCGTGAAGATATTTTAGCATATATCGTTTCAAAATATGGAAATCAAAATGTAGCACAAATCGTGACATTTGGTACGCTTGGAGCGAAACAAGTGATACGTGATGTATGTAAAGTCTTTGGCGAAAACATCATTACAGTTCAGAAGTTTTCAAATAATATCGCTCAAGGGAAAGTAACATTAGAGCAGACCTATAAAGAAAATAAAGCATTTCGAGAACATGTGGAAAGTAGCGAGCGCAATCGCAAACTATACCAAGTGGCCAGAGCTCTGGAAGGTCTTCCTCGTCATTCATCAGTCCATGCTGCAGGTGTTGTATTATCGCAAGAAGATTTGACAAAGACAGTTCCTTTAATGAAACGAGACAAAGGGTATTTGGCGTCATTTCAGGAAGCAGATTGGATGCTAACGCAGTATGCGATGCAGGCTGTTGAAAAAGTGGGTCTTCTCAAGATGGACTTACTTGGGTTAAGTAACCTGACATTGCTGCATAAGGCAATCCAACAAACTCAAAAGATTACGAAAAAAGAATTGGATATTACGAAGATTCCTCTAGACGACCCTCGTACGTTTGAACTCTTCCAAAAAGCACAGACGAACGGGATTTTTCAATTCGAGTCAGACGGTATTCGCCGTGTTTTGAAGGAAATGAAACCAACTGAATTCGAAGATTTAGTGGCAGTACTCTCGTTGTACCGTCCAGGACCAATGGAGCAAATTTCTCATTTTATTAATCGTAAAAAAGGAACAGAAATCGTTCAGTATCCGCATGCATCTCTTCAAAGGATTCTTGAACCAACCTATGGTATTTTGGTCTACCAAGAACAAGTTATGCAAGCTGCAAGTGAAATGGCTGGTTTTTCTTTAGGAGAAGCGGATATTTTACGTCGTGCGATTGGTAAGAAGAATAGTGAAACTATCGCTGCACAAAAAGAAAAATTTGTGCAAGGCGCCGTTTCAAAAGGATACAAACAAGAAGATGCCGAGACGGTCTACGACTACATTGAAAAGTTTGCCAACTATGGATTTAATAAATCACACGCAGTAGCTTATGCGATGCTGTCTTATCAATTGGCGTACTTAAAGGCAAACTATCCTACAGCGTTCTTTACAGCCTTGTTCCAAAACGCGAGTGCGAAATCATCGAAGTTACAAGACTATCTTGTAGAAGCGCGTCAATTAGGGATTAAAATATTGCCACCAAGTATCAATAATAGTTTTGCTGATTTCGTAGCGAACGATAGTGGTGTTATTGTCGGTCTCAACAGTATTAAAGGAATTAGACGAGACTTTGTTGAAAGTATCGTGAAGAACCGTTATGAGTATGGACCGTTCAAAGGGTTCCAAGACTTTGCATATCGAATGGGTGCTCAATATACAAAAGAACCACTTTTAATAGCGTTAATTAATGCGGGAGCCTTTGATGAGTTTGGTGAAACACGGGCGACGCTGAAGGCGAATGTGGATGCTGTTGCTAAAAGTGTGAAATTCCATGGATTGAATTTATCACTTGAGGATGACTTAGAAGTAGCCTTCACTCATGTAGAAGAAGAGCCGCTCCTCCAACGCATTGGAGAAGAAATCGAAGTGCTAGGATTTTCAGTTTCGCCACATCCTTCCTCGAAATACGATCCTCTTTTGAAGAGTGGATGGATTCAAGCCATTCAAACTGTTTTTGAAGAAGGATATATGCGTTTTGTAGGATTGATTGTGGCCATTCGTAAAATCTCCACTCGTAAAGGAGAGCAAATGGCGTATGTCACACTTCAAGATGCGTCTGGGATGATCGATGTAGTTGTCTTTCCATCAACACTTGCTGAAATCTATCAGCATCTTCAACAAAATACGATGGTCCTTATGGAAGGTCGTGTGAAGAGAGGACAAAAAGGACAATGGCAATTGCAGTTAAATCGTATGTATCCTATGAGTTTTGCTGATAAGTTGCTAACTGATTCATCTAAAAAGTTGCAAATTGCGATTCGTCCAGAAAAACATACTTCAGAAGTATATGCGGAAATCAAACAACTCGTGACCAAATATAAAGGAGTGACACCTGTTGAATTATTCCTTGTGAATAGTAAGACTCTCGTAAAGAATTCTTTTGCAAACGGTGTAAATCTTGAGTCAAAGCTAATACCTAGTCTTATCGACTTTTTAGATAAAGAATGTATAAAAATTGTAAAATGAAAAAGTTTATGAAAATGAAAGACATTTGTTCTAAAAAGTGATAAAATGAGAACAAATGGGCTTGTTCCAGTAAAAATAAATCTAAGAGGTGAATCTTTGTGAAACGCATTGCTGTTTTAACAAGTGGAGGAGACGCTCCAGGGATGAATGCCGCTGTACGTGCCATTGTACGTAAGGGTATTTATGAAGGCTTTGAAGTCTATGGAATTAACTACGGTTTTGCCGGTTTAGTGGCTGGTGATATTCGTAAATTAAATCCGTCTGACGTGAGCGACATGATTGGTCGTGGGGGTACATTCTTGTATTCTGCGCGTTATCCTGAATTCGCAAATCGCGAAGGACAAGAAAAAGGGATTGAACAATTAAAGAAATTCGGTATTGAAGGTCTTGTTGTTATCGGTGGTGACGGAAGCTATCAAGGTGCCGTTGCTTTAACGAAGCTTGGTTTCCCAACAGTTGGGGTTCCAGGAACGATTGACAATGATATTCCTGGTACGGAATATACAATTGGTTTCGATACTGCAATCAATACTGTATTAGAAGCGCTAGACCGTCTTCGCGATACTGCGACATCACACGTTCGTACGTTTATCGTTGAGGTTATGGGTCGCCGTGCTGGAGATATTGCACTTTGGACAGGGGTTGCTAGTGGTGCAGAACAAATTTTAATTCCTGAACAAGATTTTGATTTAGAAGCTGTTGCAAAAGAAATCAAACAAGGACGTTTAAATGGGAAGAAACATACGTTAATTCTTCTAGCGGAAGGCGTAATGTCAGGGGACGAACTGGCCAAAAAATTACGTGAATACGATAGTGATTTCCACACTCGTGTTACGGTTCTCGGACACGTTCAACGTGGGGGAGCTCCTAGTGCTCGTGACCGCGTTCTTGCAAGCCGAATGGGTGCCAAAGCAATCGATTTGTTAAAAGAAGATATCGGTGGCGTTTGTGTTGGCGTTAAAGCTGAAGAAATTATCTACAGTGATATCGTTGAAACATTAGCAAACGGCAAACATTTACCTAACTTAGAGTTGTATCAATTAAATAAAGAAATTTCTTTCTAAAAAAATTAAAGGAGTCAAGGACAAAATGAAAAGAACTAAAATCGTATGTACAATTGGGCCAGCTAGTGAAGCTCCAGAAAAATTAGCTGCTTTATCAGAAGCAGGAATGAACGTTGCGCGACTAAACTTCTCACATGGTGACCATGAAGAGCATTTAGCACGTATCAATACAATCAAAAAAATTCGTAAAGAAACTGGACGAGTAATCGCGATTCTTTTAGATACTAAAGGACCTGAAATCCGTACACATGATATGGAAAATGGTGCGATTGAATTCCACACTGGTGATGTGGTTCGTATTTCAATGACTGAAGTGCTAGGAACAAAAGAAAAATTCTCTATTACTTATCCAGAATTAATCAACGATGTTAAACCTGGATCAATTATCTTAGTAGATGACGGTTTAGTAGGTTTAGCTGTTACTGAAGTAGACCACGCAAATGGAGAAATTGTCTGCGTCGTAAACAACAGCGGTGTTGTTAAAAACAAAAAAGGTATTAACGTTCCTGGTGTTAAAACAAAATTACCTGGTATCACTGAAAAAGACCGTGCAGATATTATTTTCGGTATTGAAAATGATATTGACTTCATCGCAGCAAGTTTCGTTCGTCGTGCTTCAGACGTTCAAGAAATTCGCGATTTATTAAAAGAACATAATGCAACACACATTCAAATTATTCCAAAAATCGAAAACCAAGAAGGTATCGACAATATTGACGAAATCTTAGCTTTATCTGACGGTTTAATGGTTGCTCGTGGAGACATGGGTGTTGAAATCGCTGCGGAAGAAGTTCCGATCGTTCAAAAAATGTTAATCAAGAAATGTAACACATTAGGTAAACCAGTTATTACTGCTACTCAAATGTTAGATTCAATGCAACGTAACCCACGTCCAACACGTGCGGAAGTTGGTGACGTAGCGAATGCTATCTTCGACGGAACAGATGCAGTTATGTTATCTGGTGAATCTGCAGCAGGGGATTACCCAGTAGAAGCAGTTCGTACAATGGCAAATATCTGTGTTCGTACAGAACAAGAAATCCGTGTACGTGACAAATTCAAATTAAAAGCATTCAACGAAAACGATGTAGCTGAAGCGATTGGTCGTTCAGTAGCACATACAGCTAAAAACTTAAAAGTTAAAACAATTGTTGCTGCAACAGAATCAGGACATACTGCGAAAATGATTTCTAAATTCCGTCCTGACGCAACAATCTTAGGTGTCACTTCAACAGAACGTCAACAACGTGCCTTAGCATTAATCTGGGGTGTTAAACCAGTAATCGTTGATCGCGCTAAATCAACTGACGAAATGTTTGAATTATGTCTTCAAGCAGTACGTGACCACCACACTGCTAAAGAAAACGACTTAGTAATCATCACTGCTGGTGTTCCTTTAGGAATTAAAGGTACAACAAACATGATGAAAGTAGCTCGCTTATAATTCATTCAATAATCAAAAGGTTTGAACGAATCTAAAAGGTTTGTTCAAGCCTTTTTTTTATAAAATCGAGAGCGTAAGTGTAAGTGCTTCAAAGATTCATGCGTATCCTTTAAGAAAAAGGCCCAATTTACAGGATAAAAATGACTGTAAGCCCTATTTTGTGGTAAAATAAAAGGACAAATGTAAAAAGAAGGAGGTTTGTTATGACAAGTGAATTATCGACTGTTGTTCAAGCCATTATCACGGATGAAAACGAAAAGTACTTTTTTGTGCAAAAGAGTGGAGAAACATTTCGTCTAAAAAAGAACGAAGCTACAGAATCACTCAAAATTGGTGATGTTGTAACGGGATTCTTATATGAGAATTCTTCTCGTAAAAAAGTCTTTACTCTGAATATTCCTGAAGTAACAAATGAAAGTTATGGATGGGCAAGTGTGACACAAGTCAGAAAAGACTTAGGCGTATTTGTAGATATTGGTTTAGAAGATAAAGATATGGTAGTTTCATTGGATGAACTTCCAAGTATGAAAGAGTTATGGCCAAAGAAAAATAATCGTTTATATGTAACATTGATAAAAGATAAAAAAGATCGTACATGGGCAACGATGGGGGATGGAAACGCACTTAATGATAAAGTGATTCGTGGTCACAAAGGGCTGTTGAATAAAGATTTAACTGGAATTGTGACACAAGTGCGCCTGGTTGGGACTACCATTATGACGCCAGAAGGATATAAATTGTTCTTGCATCCTTCAGAACGATTGTATGAACCAACACTTGGTGAAGAAATTTCTGTTCGTGTGATTGGCTTACGACCTGATGGAGTCCTTAATGTATCAATGAGACCTAGAGCACATGAAGCTATTGGAGATGATGCGGAAATGATTATTGCGATGCTGAAGAATCGACCAACGCATACACTTCCATATTGGGATAAAAGTGATCCTAAAGTCATAAAAGAGATTTTTGGAATTAGTAAAGGACAATTTAAACGTGCCATTGGAAACTTGTTAAAAGCAAAACGAATTACACAAGAAGAAGGATTTATTCATCTGATTGAAGAATAATGAGTGGAGGCGAGTCGCTTGTCATCTATTTCTATTGAAGGGATTCAAAAGAAGTTACAAGAAGAAGGATTCAAACTAACCCTGCAAAGACAGGCAACAGTTGAGATTCTTCTGGAACATTTAAATGAACTATTGACAGCTGAAGAAATTTATATGTTTGTAAAAGAAAAATATCCAGATATTGGATTAGCAACAGTTTATCGAACATTAGAAATTTTAACGGATTTAGAGGTAGTTACCAGAAATATATTTGATGATGGTATTGGTCGCTATCACTTGAAGCAGTCTGTTAGCAGACATTTTGCCCATCATTTATTATGTGTTAAATGTGGTCAAATTCAAGAGGTGGAAGAGGACCTTCTCATTGATGTGGAACAGAAAGTGTTAGAGCAGTTTCATTTTCAGGTGTTGGATCATCGGCTGACTTTCCATGGAATTTGCAAAAATTGCCAGCAAAAGGAAGGGTAGAAGATGAAAGAATTACACTACTTTCTGGATAGTATTGCTGTTCAAGGCTTATCCGATAATACGGTTTCCAGCTATAAACGAGACTTAGAGAAGTTTTCTCAGTTTTTAGAAGAACAGAAGGTGACACGTCTTCAAGATGTGGACCATACGACAATGGTACTATTTCTACAGAAATTAAAAAAAGACGAATATGCTGTTAGTTCAACAAGTCGCATGATTAGTTGCTTGAAGAAGTTCTTCCAGTTTCTCGTGCAAGAGCGAATGGTAGAGCGAGACCCAACACAGCAAATTCATCCGCCAAAACCGAAGAAGCAGTTGCCAAAAGCGCTGAGTATCGATGAAGTGAACCGGTTGCTTGAGGTACCAGATACCTCAACGGTTCTAGGCTTAAGAGATAAGGCGATGCTCGAACTCTTATATGCAACAGGGATGCGTGTAAGCGAACTGATCAGTATTGAACTGAGTGATTTACATTTAGAGCTTGGATTCCTACAAACGATTGGGAAAGGGAATAAACAACGCATTATCCCGATTGGACAAGAAGCAACCAACTGGATTCAAAACTATTTAGAGTATGCACGGCCTGCTTTAGAAGACGAGAAGAAGTTATCGAATGTCTTGTTCTTGAATCACAGAGGTGGACCGTTTACACGTCAAGGTTTCTGGAAGAATTTAAAGAAGATTGTCCAGACAGCCATGATTACAAAGGAAGTGAGCCCGCATACATTGCGCCATTCCTTTGCAACACATATTTTAGAAGCGGGTGCCGACCTTCGAATCGTGCAAGAATTACTCGGACACTCGGATATTAGTACGACACAAATTTATACACATATTACAAACGAACGAATGAAGGAAATTTACAAACAAGCACATCCTCGTTCGTAATAAAGAAAATGGAGATGGAATCTATGAAATTTAAAAGAATACATGTCATTGTAATGGACTCTGTAGGTATTGGAGAAGCACCCGATGCTGCAAAATTTGATGATGCAGGTTCACATACTTTAGGCCATATTTCAGAAACTGTAGGCCTAAATGTGCCAAATATGCAACGTTATGGTTTAGGGAATATCGCTCCTTTAAAAACAGTTCCACCAGTAGAACATCCAGAAGGAAGCTATACGAAACTTGAAGAAGTTTCTGTTGGTAAAGATACAATGACAGGTCACTGGGAATTAATGGGCTTAAATATTAAAACTCCTTTCCGTGTTTTCCCTAATGGTTTCCCACAAGAATTATTAGACCGTATTTCTGAGTTCTCAGGAAGAGGAATCGTATGTAACTTACCATACAGTGGAACAGCGGTTATTGATGACTACGGTAAACACCAAATGGAAACAGGCGATTTAATCGTTTATACTTCTGCTGACCCAGTAATGCAAATTGCTGCTCATGAAGACATTATTCCGCTAGAAGAGTTATATCGTATTTGCGAATATGCACGTGAAATTACAAAAGACGATCCATACATGATTGGTCGTATTATTGCACGTCCATATGTAGGTGAACCTGGAAACTTCCAAAGAACTTCAAACCGACATGACTATGCGTTAAGCCCATTTGGCGAAACAACATTAGACTTCTTGAAGAAAGATGGCTTTGATGTCATTGCAATTGGTAAAATTAACGATATCTTTAACGGACAAGGAATCACTGAATTCGTTCGTACAAAAGACAACATGGATGGCGTAGATAAACTTGTTGAAGTATTGAAGAAAGACTTCACTGGTATGAGTTTCTTAAACTTAGTGGACTTTGACGCGGTTTATGGACACCGTCGTAATACAAAAGGATACGGTGAAGCGCTTGAAGCATTTGATGCTCGTATTCCAGAAATCGTAGAAAACATGAAAGAAGATGATTTACTCATTATCACTGCTGACCACGGAAACGATCCAACATTCAAAGGAACTGACCACACTCGTGAGTACATTCCTGTGTTAGCCATCAGCAAATCATTGAAACACCCAACACACTTACCAGAAGGGCACTTCAGCGATATCGCAGAAACAATCAGCGAAAACTTTGGGGTAGCATCAACTGGTAACGGAACAAGCTTCTTAAAAGAATTAAACTAATAGAGAAAGAGGGAACAACATGAGCAAATACGAACAATTAGTCGAAACAAAAACGTTTTTACAAGAAAAAGGCATTGGTCACATTGATTTCGGAATGATTTTAGGATCCGGGCTTGGTGAACTTGCTGGAGAAGTGAAGAACCCATTAATCTTTGACTATAAAGATATTCCAAACTTCCCAGTATCAACTGTAGTCGGTCATGCTGGCCGTCTTGTATACGGTGAATTAGAAGGCAAACAAGTTCTTATCATGGATGGACGTTTCCACTACTATGAAGGTTACGATATGGAAACAGTAACGTTCCCAATTCGTTTAATGAAATTATTAGATGTTGCAACAATTATCGTTACAAACTCAGCTGGTGGTGCAAACCCAACATTTGAACCAGGGGACTTAATGATTATTACAGATCAAATTAACTACACTGGTACAAACCCATTAATCGGACCAAACGATGACCGCTTTGGACCTCGTTTCCCTGATATGAGCCATGCTTACCACGAATACGGACAAGAAGTGGTTCGTAAAGCGGCTAAAGAATTAAACATCAATATCAAAGAAGGAGTATACATGGGATACTCTGGACCAACATACGAAACACCAGCAGAAATCCGCTTCACTCAAGCAGTAGGTGGGGACGCGGTAGGAATGTCAACAGTTCCTGAAGTTATCGTAGCTAACCATGCTGGTATCAAGGTGATTGGGATTTCATGTATCACAAATTTAGCTGCAGGAATGCAAGCAAACTTAAACCACGAAGAAGTGGTAAAAACAACACAACGCGTTAAAGAAGTGTTCAAATCATTGGTTCGTAAAGTGTTAGTTTTATATTAAGAGACGAACCTCGAGGAGGAATGAATTTGTTAGTACCTTATTCAGCAACGAATAAAAAAATTGTGATGGGATTATTATCCTATATCCCAGAATTCAAGGACTTTAAACGATTGCAAGAGGAAATTGAAGAAATCGCGACGAATCCATCGATTAAATGCTGGCTTTTTAAAGAAAGTGACAGTGAGAATTTTATTGGATTGATTGGAGGAGAAAGCACAACAGACACGGTTATCATTAAATACTTATCGGTGTCACCTTCGTTTCGTGGGGAAAATATTACATTCCAAATGTTAGAAGATTTAGCAAAGATGGAAGATAAAGTATTGAGTGGAACAATTGAGACGAGTGTGATTCTCGCAAAATGGAATAAACATCGTGTAAGTGAGGAACCATGGAAGATTTAACAATTAAAGTAGCTGAATACGAAGGACCGATGGATGTCCTCTTGCATCTGATTCGTGAGATGAAAATCGATATTTACGATATTCCGATGAATGAATTAACGAAGCAATATTTGAACTTCATTCATTCTATGAAAACTTTGGAGTTGGAAGTGGCAGCTGAATATTTAGTAATGGCATCAACCTTATTAGAAATCAAAGCAAGAATGCTTCTTCCAAAACCAAAATTAGAAGAGTTGGATGAAGACGGGGAGCTAATCGTAGAAGATCCTCGTAATCAGCTAGTCCAACAACTATTGGAATATCAACAAATTAAAGAAAATGCCAAAAAGCTAGAGGAGCTTTCTTTCCTAAGGGGGTTACACTTCGGGAAAGAAGCAAGTGACTTGTCTTCTATGCAAGAAATTATTCCTTTAAAAGAAGGAGAAGTGACGACTCAAGATTTATGGAATGCGTTAAAGAAATTAGCGCGTAAGAATATTGCTAAGATGCCGCTAAAGGCCAATATTCAACATGAAACGCATACAGTTGAGGAATTGATGGATTCGATTATTTCAAAAATCGAGCATACAGATAAGAAACAAGTTCCATTCGAGGAATGTTTCCCAGCGTTCAACAGACATGCGATCACAACAACATTTTTAGCGATGTTACAGCTCGTTCGTGAACATCGTGTACGTTTTATTCAAAGTTCTCCATACGAGGATATTTTGATTGAGAAAAGACAAGAAAAGGAGAAAGAGAGTGACTAATTACATTTCAGTATTAGAAGGCTTACTATTTGTTGCTGGAGATGATGGGATTACATTAGAAGAAGCAAGCTATATTTTAGAACTCGAAAGAAGTGCGGTTCGTCAGTTGCTAGATGAATTAAAGAAACGCTTAGAGGACGAAAATAGTGGCCTAGAACTTCTTCTCACAGCTTCTCATTATAAACTTGTGACAAAGGCTAGTTTAAAATCCTATATCGAAAAATATGCGGTTTCTCCATATTCTTCTCAATTGTCTCAAGCCTCTTTAGAAACGTTAGCGATTATCGCGTATAAGCAGCCTGTCACACGTGTGGATATTGAATCGATTCGTGGCGTTCAAAGCAGTGGTTCGATTCAAAAACTATTACTAAGAGATTTAATCGAAGAGGCTGGAAGATTAGAGACGCCTGGTCGTCCAAAATTGTATAAGACAACAGCTTATTTCATGGATTACTTTGGATTAGAATCGCTCGATGCACTGCCAGATGCATCTGATTTATTCGATTTAGACTCTGAAGAAGCGAACCAATTATTTAGAGATAATCATGATTTATTTGAAGAGCTGGAAATGCGCTCTAAAGAACATCATGAAGTAGAAGAAGAGAAAGAGTAGGTTTTTTTGTGGAAAGATTACAAAAAGTAATGGCACACGCTGGTGTGGCATCCCGCAGAAAATGTGAGGCATTTATTCAAGAAGGCCGTGTGAAGGTCAACGGTGAAATCGTCAGAGAACTTGGATTTAAAGTAGGTGCCAATGATAAAATTGAAGTAGACGGGATTCCAATTTATAAAGAAGAACCTGTGTACTTTATGTTTTATAAACCAAAAGGTGTGCTTTCAAGTGCGAGTGATGATAAAGGAAGAACCGTTGTGACGGATTATTTTAAAGATGTAGAGCAACGCGTGTATCCGGTAGGCCGTTTAGACTATGATACAACAGGGCTTCTTTTATTAACAAATGACGGAGAGTTTTCGAACTTAATGACGCATCCAAAGCATCACGTGGAGAAAAAATATATCGCCAAGGTTAAAGGTGTTCCAACGCCAAGACAAATGCGTCAATTGGAACGTGGAATCGTCTTAGATGGGAAGAAAACGTCAAACGCAATAGCTCAAATTTTATCAGTTGATACAGATAAAGGAACAGGGATTGTCGCTTTAACGATTCACGAAGGATGGAATCATCAAGTGAAGCGTATGTTTGAAGCAGTGGAATTACCTGTTATGAAATTAAAACGTGAAGAGTTTGGATTTTTAACGTTAGAAAACTTACGCCCTGGAGACTATCGTGAATTACGCTCATTTGAAGTACAGAAACTAAGAAAGCTCGTTTTAGACGAAAAATAGATTTCTATTAGGGAGTCATACAAAGAAAAACGGACTCATACTGTTGTGAGTCCGTTTTGTTTATTTATTCTTCTGTAAAGGGTCTGTTTTTTCGTTTAATGGCACCAGTTGGACAGGCTGTATAAGCATCTTTGAACTTTTCCAGCGTATCTTCTGGTAGTGGAACTGTTCCGGTATTGTTGTCTTGTATTACAAAGGCAATCCCTTCCGCATCGTACTCGAAGATTTCAGGAGCACGTAGTTGACAGATTCCACAGGCGATACATGAGTCGCAATCAACTTTTGTATAAATTTTTGAAAGAGAGGATTTTTTATCCATGAGTCAGTACTCCTTTTATCAAATTTGGATATTACATGCAATCAAGTCGTATGGTGTAGTTCCTGTAAATCGATTATATCGTATTTTAACGGGAAATCGTACCATGTCGACTTTAATTGGCGTGACAGAAGATAAAACTGAAGTCTTCTTTGCTAGCTTGCCTCATTTAAAAGAAGAGTACTTTCATCAATTAGTAGATGGATTTTTCCGTGAAGGAATAGTTAGCGAAAATGAATCAGGCATAGTGCTACTGAAAGAGATTCCAGAATTTTCGCTTGTGACAAATGGAAGACATGCTGTCAATTATTTGATGCATCCATATTCGTTTGCACAATTAAGAGATGTGACAAGACTTTGGGTCGAATGGATTAGTTATCACCGTTACGAAGAAACAAGCTATCGTCCTTTAATTCAAAATGTATGGTTACAGCAATTATTTAAGAGGTGGTATAAAGAAAAAAAAGAGAACATTACACCAGTTTGGTTTAGTTGTGTTGTGGATGAATTCCAGGCTTGGGCCAATAAACAAGATGAATCTGTGAAAAGGCATTGGGTCGGACTCTTTACTGGCGCTAAATCAACAGCAGTGCTTGAAGAAAATCTCATCTCATTATGGGAGTTTACAAGAGTGGAAGATTGTGAGCCACTTTCAAGATTAGTCTTAATGAAATGGGTGAGCGATGTCTTTGAGGAACCTGAAAATTTTCCAATTGCTTATGGATGGTTTTCTAAAATGGTTGAATGGATTTCTCATGAAACGAGTTCCGTTCAAGAAACAGTTCGTCTATTTGAAAAAGGATTAAAACGAACGGAGATTGCGCGTCTTCGTAAACTCAAAGAGAGCACGATTAACGACCATCTCTTAAAGTATGTGTTACTTAAAAAAGAGGCATTATATGAACGTGTTGAAGAAACGAAAGCTTCCGTGGCATATAAATCCCTCTTTGAAAATGGACAATATCCTAGGTATAAAGAAGCTAAAGACCAATTTGAAGCAGAAGGGAAGAAAATGGATTT
Source organism: Granulicatella sp. HMSC30F09 (assembly GCF_001806915.1). Classification (NCBI taxonomy): domain Bacteria; kingdom Bacillati; phylum Bacillota; class Bacilli; order Lactobacillales; family Carnobacteriaceae; genus Granulicatella; species Granulicatella sp. HMSC30F09. Next base: position 79,944 of record NZ_KV786413.1, read on the forward strand.
CTTCTTATTCAGATACTATCAAATTAAAGCCTTAAAGGAGCGTGAATGACATGGATCCAATATTGAATCGATTCGGATATGATGCGTTTAGAGAAGGACAACAGGAAGTCATCAGCGCTCTTGAGGAAGGGCATGATGCGATTGCGATTTTACCAACAGGAAATGGAAAATCATTTATCTATCAATATATTGGAATAAAGGATAAATGCAGAGTAGTCATCGTTTCGCCACTGATTGCCTTAATGGTTGATCAAGTTTCTAGTTTAAAACAGATGGGGATTCATAAAGCAGTGGCCATTACTTCTCTTATGACTGAAGCAGAGAAAAATTATATTTTAAGTACGTTAAAGGAGTATCAATTTATTTTTGTTTCTCCAGAGATGTTACAAGCGCCCAGATTCTTTAAGCAATTATCAAGACTTGAAATTGGATTACTCGTTGTCGATGAGGCGCATTGTATATCGCAGTGGGGGTATGACTTTAGAAGCGATTACCTATTTATTGGTAAGATGAGAAAAAGTTTAGGAAGTCCTCGAACGTTAGCGCTAACTGCGACAGCGACGACTCAAGTCATTCATGATATTTATACATTTTTAGGATTAAATAAAAAGGAGACGACTTATTTCCAAGGACATGCCTTCTTGAAGAATCGTGAAATTGATGTTATTTCGGTTGAAGGTCTTCGTAGTAAGATGCTTTCTGAATTGTTGAAGCGTGTGGAATATCCTTGTATCGTGTATGCACCAACAATCAAAGAGATTGAAGGATTAAAAGAATCACTCTTGGAGGAAGGGTTCACAAAAATCGATACTTTCCACTCCAAGAGACAAAGTAGCGACCGTCAAACGATTCAGCAAAAATTCCTTAGAGGCGAACTCAATATTTTATTAGCGACAAGTGCTTTTGGAATGGGGATTAATCAGTCGAATATTCGTACGATTATCCATTATCAACTTCCACAGACACTTGAAGATTATGTGCAACAGATTGGTCGTGCGGGTAGAGACTTACAATTTAGTCGTTGTATCGCCTTGGTTCATTCAGACGATTTTCCCCAAATGAGACGTAAGATTGAACGCTCCTATGAAGTAGGTGCCGAGGAAGAGACAGAACTTCATCAAAATATCAAAGAGATAGTGAATGCGTTTCGTTGGAATAATGATCAAACGAGTTTATTCATAAAAAAACAACGAGAGCGTAAATTAAAGCAAGTAGAGCGAATTGAAGAATTTGCAACAACAACCTTGTGCAAAGAACAATATCTAGCTCAGTTTTTCGGAGGAAAAAGGAAAGTTTCGTGTGGGAAGTGTAGTAGTTGTAGGCATCTTGATTTGTTTTTAATGGAGATTACTTCTAAGTGGAATGAAGTGGAAAATTCAAAAAATTCCTTTGAAGAGAGCTTTAAAAAATTATTTAATCTCTGATTAAATAGAGTGATTTTTAATTATTTTATGCTACAATAGAGCTAAAGTAAAAGTTTGCACCTAAGCACATAAATATGCTATATTGTTTAGTGAATTGACTGAGGATTGTATTGGGTCAAATTAGGAGGATTTTTGATGAGTGATAACTTTAATAATGATGACTTAAATAAAAATGAAGAACAACCATGGGAAAGAAAATTTGGTGAAGATGAAAACTTAAAAAACCGTCAATTTTCTCGTAGTGCAAGAAATTCTGGAGGGAAAGCAGTAGCACCATTATCAAATGTGTTATTATTTGTGTTCCTTATTGTAATTGTTGCACCAGTATTATTTATGTGGTGGTTCTCGATTGTTAATAGCAGTAATCAAGTGAAACCTAGAACTGCTGATGATGTAATGCTTACTAAAACGGTTGAAACAACGACAGTAGCACCAGAAACAACAGTTGCACCAACTACAAAACAAGAAGCAACAACAACAGCTCCTGAAGCAACTACGACTGCTCCTAGACAGGCTGAAACAACACAACAAACACCTACAACAGCAGCGCAACAAAATGGAAATTACGGAACATATGTAGTTAAACAAGGAGATACTTTATACCGTATTGCTGTAAATCACGGAATGGATGTTGCCACATTAAAACAAATAAATGGTTTATCAGGGGATAATATAGCTCCTGGAACAACTTTAAAAGTTAAACAATAATGATTAGTTAATTTTTAGAAGTCTGAGACGCAAGACGTTTCAGACTTTCTTTTTGAAAGGAAGAATAGAATGCAAGTTGCAATTGATGGACCAGCTTCATCTGGAAAAAGTACGATTTCAAAAATGATTGCTAAAGAAACGAATTTTTTATATTTAGATACGGGTGCGATGTATCGTGCAACAACATTGGCTTTTCTAAGAAATAATATTGCAGTAGACGATGCTGAAGCAATCAAAGATTTATTAGAGAATTTAGTGATTAGTTTTAGAAATACGGATGAAGGTCAACTCGTTTTCTTAAATGGGGAAGATGTTACACATGAAATTCGTGATCTTGAAGTCACAAGAAATGTCTCTGAAGTTTCAGCGATTAAATCAGTAAGAGTAAAACTTGTTCAAATGCAAAGGGAAATTGCCGAAAATCACTCCATTATTATGGATGGGCGGGATATTGGAACTGTAGTACTTCCAAATGCTGAATTGAAAATTTTCTTAGTAGCTTCAGTTAAAGAACGTGCATTGCGCCGATTCAAAGAAAACCAAGAGAAGGGTATCGAATTATCTCTTGAAAAACTAGAAGAAGAAATTGCTCACCGTGACTATTTAGACAGCACTCGTAAAGAGTCTCCTTTGAAAAAAGCGGATGATGCAATTGAAATCGATACAACAAGCCTATCAATTCAAGAAGTTGTTTCTAAAATCACGAATCTTATCCAAGAAAAGTTAACGAATTAACCAGATTTTACACAAAAACACTAGAATTCGTTTTCATTTAGTGGTATGATTGTAAATGGATAAAAAGTTTGATTTTACACAAAAAGTAAACTTTGCGTTCGTATGAATTGTCGCGCTAGGAGGAAGTCACATGTCAGAATTACAAACAATGCAAGATGCGCTAGATATCGTTAAAGATATTCAAATCGGAGATTTAGTACAAGGTGAAGTATTAACTCTACAAGATAAACAAGCCATCGTCGGAATTATCGGTGGAGGCGTGGAAGGGGTTATTCCTTTCAATGAATTATCAACATCACCAGTGGAACGTGTAGAAGACGTTTTATCAGTAGGAGATGTCGTTGATTTAGTAGTCATCAAACAAATCAAAGATAAAGAAAATGGAAGTTTCTTACTTTCTAAAAAACGTGTAGATGCACGTAAAGTTTGGGAAGAAATTCAAGCTAAATTCGATAATAAAGAAATTATCGAAGCTCCAGTTGTGGATGCTGTTAAAGGTGGTTTAGTAGTAGATGCAGGAGTTCGTGCTTTTGTACCAGCTTCTATGGTATCAGACCACTATGTTGATAACTTAGCTCAATTCAAAGGCCAAACATTAGCTTTTGAAATTGTTGAAATCGAACCAAGCGAAAATCGTTTAATCTTATCACGTAAAAACTTAGTTGCAGCTGAAAAAGCAGCTAAGCGTGCAGCTGTATTTGAATCAATTCAAGAAGGTTCTGTAGTGACTGGTAAAGTTGCTCGATTAACAAACTTCGGTGCGTTTATCGACTTAGGTGGAGTGGACGGATTAGTTCATATTTCACAAATCTCTCACGAACATGTTGCAAAAGCAAGCGACAAATTAGAAGTTGGCCAAGAAGTTCAAGCAAAAGTTATTTCTGTAGATCCTGAAAGCGGACGTGTATCATTATCAATCAAAGATACATTAGCAGGACCATGGGATAACATTGAAGAACGTGCTGCAGTTGGTTCAGTATTAGATGGTTTAGTAAAACGTCTAACTACTTTCGGAGCATTCGTTGAATTATTCCCTGGAGTAGAAGGGTTAGTTCACATCTCTCAAATCGCTCACCAACATATTGCAACACCACACGAAGTTCTTAAAGAAGGTCAAGAGGTTCAAGTGAAAGTTCTTGAAGTTCATCCAGAACAACAACGTATTTCTTTAAGTATTAAAGCTTTACAAGAAGCTCCAAAACCTGAAAAAGAAGAAGTTGAAGAAGTGGTTGAAGAAACCTACGAATTACCTGAAGAAGATGTTTCATTCTCTTTAGCAGATCGTTTAGGTGATCAACTTTCTGAACTTAAAGTTGAAGAATAACATTCATATAAAAGTTAAGTGGAAATAGTCTGGACTGGTTCCAGACTATTTTTATGATAGAATTAGAGAAAAAGGAGGAATAGTATGTCAACACCAGTTATTGCCGTTGTAGGAAGACCAAATGTTGGGAAGTCTACAATTTTTAACCGTATTGTCGGTGAACGTATCTCTATCGTAGAAGATATTGCCGGTGTCACTCGTGACCGTATCTATTCTGAAGGTGAGTGGTTAGGTCACTCATTTAATATTATTGATACAGGTGGAATTGATATTACGGATGAACCGTTTATGTCAAATATCCGTATGCAAGCAGAGATTGCGATGGAAGAAGCAGATGTGATTATCTTCCTTACAAGTGTAAAAGAGGGCGTGACAACGACTGACGAACACATTGCAAAATTACTCTATCGTACAAATAAACCAGTTTTACTTGCTGTTAACAAAGTGGATAACCCAGAATTACGCTCAGAAATTTTTGATTTCTATGCGTTAGGATTCGGCGAACCATTTCCAATCTCAGGAAGTCATGGTTTAGGTCTTGGTGATTTATTAGATGCAGCTGTTAAAGCTTTCCCTGAAGATAAAGGAGACGAAGAGGATAAAGATGTAATCAAGTTTAGTTTCATCGGACGTCCAAACGTAGGGAAATCGAGTTTAGTGAATGCGATGCTTGGTGAAGAACGTGTAATTGTATCGAATGTTGCAGGAACGACACGTGATGCCATCGATACAACTTTCGAAGACGAAGAAGGTACTGTCTTCAAAATGATTGATACTGCCGGTATTCGTAAGAAAGGTCGTGTCTTTGAATCCACTGAAAAATATAGTGTTCTTCGTGCCTTAAGAGCGATTGAACGAAGCGATATTGTTTGTGTGGTCTTGAATGCCGAAGAAGGAATTCAAGAACAAGATAAGAAGATTGCTGGATACGCTCATGAAGCCGGTAAAGGTGTCGTTATTTTAGTGAATAAATGGGATACTCTTGAAAAAGATAATTCAACGTATAAAGAGTTTGAGGACAAGATTCGTCAAGAATTCCTATATTTATCATACGCTCCAATTATCTTTGTATCTGCAAAAACGAAACAACGTCTCTCAAAAATCCCACCAATCCTAAAAGAGATTCATGAAGTTCGTTCACGTCGAATTTCATCTTCAGTTCTGAACGATGTATTGATGGATGCTATTGCCATGAACCCAACTCCAACGGATAAAGGAAATAGATTGAAAATTTACTATATGACACAAGTAGCGATTCAACCACCTACGTTTGTTACTTTTGTTAACGATGTAGAATTGATGCATTTTTCATACGAGCGGTTCTTAGAAAATAGAATTCGTTCTGCTTTCGGTTTTGAAGGGACTCCAATCCATATGATTACCCGTCAAAGAAAGTAAAAAAAATCATATCTATCTTATAAAAGACGATATAAACCATTGAAACTATTCTCTTAGAATGTTATACTTTAGAAGAAATCAAAACTATTTAGATTTCCAGATTAGTTGGACCACTCAACAAAATCTGATAGAAATTCTTATTTGATGGAGGTGAAACTAAAATGGCTAACAAAGCAGAATTAGTAGATCGCGTTGCTAAAAAAACGCAATTAACAAAGAAAGATGTTTCAGCAACAGTTGAAGCTTTATTCGAAACAATTCAAGAGGCTTTAAAAGCAGGTGAAAAAGTTCAAGTTATCGGATTTGGTAACTTTGAAGTTCGCGAACGCGCTGCTCGTAAAGGACGTAACCCTCAAACAGGTAAAGAAATTAAAATCAAAGCTTCTAAAGTTCCAGCATTCAAAGCTGGTAAAGCTCTTAAAGATGCAGTTAAAAAATAATTCAATTGAACTATTTTCTTAGCAAGAAGTTTTAAATGGTGTTATATTAGAGATATCTCTATATAATGCCATTTTTTATTATATACATATTTATTAATAGCTTTTATTATATCAAGGAGAATTTATGACTACAGTAATTAAAGACATACAACAAGCTTTAGAAGAACAAGATATTGAAAAAGTATATGAATCTTATCATCGATTTTTTGATCATTTTGACCCAGAAAAAGATCTTCAGGAGATGGCAGATTTGGCGACGTATTCAGTATCAATTGGGTTCTATGAAGAAGCAAAACGAGCTCTGTTACGACTTACAGAAGTTGAACCGGATGAAGCGATTTGGACGATTTTACTAGCTGAAATTTTAGTTGCTGAAGGTGAAACAGACCAAGCGTTATCGATTCTGTATGATATTCCAGAAACAGATCCAGACTATCCAAGTGTATTGGTGGTACAATCAGAAGCATATCGTGAAGAAGGGGACTTTGATTTAGCAGAGAAAAAACTCTTAAAAGCAAAAGATTTGGAACCGGATGAAGCTATCATTGATTTCTACTTAGGAACATTATTATTTGAAGCGGGTAGTTTCGAACGTAGTGCCTTTTTCTTAGAGCGTTTCTTAAAACAAAATACTGAGGAAACAGGGGAAGAAGAACGTGCACAAGAATTGTACGTTGAAGCAACTTTGAGAATGGGAAATAAAGAGCCCTTAGAGCAATTTATTGGGGAAGAGAGTATTGACGGGCTATCAAGTGATTTACTCACTCAAATGGCTTCGTATGAGTCTATTGAGGGCAACTACGAAAAATCTCTCGAGTACTATATGGAACTTCTAGAACGTGAACCTGAAAATAGTGAAGTGACACTAAACGTAATTCAATGTCTCTTAATCTTAAAACGTGATGAGGAAGCAAAATCCTATGCTAAGAAATGGATTGCTTTTGATGAATTGAACGATGAAGCACATCGTATTCTTGGACAAATTGAAATTGCAACAGGAAATCAACAGGAAGGATTACTTGAATTAAAAGAAGCCGTAAACTTAAATAATGATTCAATTCTCAATGTGACAAGCTATGTTGAAGCTTTGAATGAGGAAGAAGAATATGAGGAAAGTATTGCATTTCTAGAGAGCCTAGAAACAAAAGAAGATGCTGTTATTCTTTACTTGTTTGCGAAAACTTATGAAGCAATGGAAGAGTACAGTGAAGCATTTACGAACTATCAAAAAGCTTATGAAGCAGGTGAAAGTTCCTTAGAATTCTATGAAGATTACATTCGATTTATGATTGAAGAAGGAAGAAAGGAACAAGCAAAAGTAGCTTTACAAGAAGCTTTGAAATTAGATCCGTTTAATCCAGAGTTTATTCGTTATTCATTTATTTTTGAAGAATAGGAGTGGTATAATGTTTAACCCAAGTTTAGAAACCAAGAAAAAGTTTATTTCGTGGTTTATTTCGAACCATTCTTTAAAAAGAAGAGAATCCCTTTGGATTTTGAATTATCTTTTAAACCATGAATTATTATTGAAACAAATTCATTTTGTTGAACATGTAGAATCAACTCCAAAAGGAATGTTGTTTTCAACGATTAAACCTGCTCAAGAATCCTTCTTATTTTTTAAAGAAGGGACCTCTTTTGATAATCCAGAAGTTGCTTTTCATGATATGCGTCTTCATTGGAAAGAAGATTGTTTCGTTGAACTTGATTTTCCAAATGCATACAAAAGTATGGTAAGTTTTGGTGTGTTAGAAAAGAATCCGTATTTCATTTCAGAACTTGATGAAATAGATTCTGTAACAGAAGAACTACAAACCATTCAAAAGGAAGTTCAAATCTCGCAGTTAAAACTAGAAATCAATGAAGCACTTGAAAAAATGGACTCAGAACTCTTTATGCAATTAACAAATCGATTAAAGGAGTTAGAAAATGAATAAATTTAATCGAAAAATTGACATTCTATCGGTTCCACTTTTTGTTGCAGCTTTACCTGTTTTACAAACCTTAAAGAAGGCTGGACATGAAGCAGTATTTGTTGGAGGGTCCGTTCGAGATTTAGTATTGGGTAAAGAGATTTCTGATGTAGATATAGCAACAAGTGCCACCCCTGAAGAAGTGAAATCTTTATTTTCCCATACGGTAGATGTAGGTATTGAACATGGTACAGTACTAGTCATTTATCATCAAGATAGTTATGAGGTTACCACCTTTAGAACGGAAGGGACTTATCAAGATTTTAGACATCCGGATTCTGTTACCTTTGTTAGAAGTCTTGAAGAAGATTTAATGAGACGGGACTTTACCATTAATGCATTAGCTATTAATGATCAAGAAGAAATTGTCGATTACTTTGATGGGCTTAAAGACTTGGAAAACTCTATCATTCGATGTGTTGGAAATCCTATGGAGCGTTTTAATGAGGATGCGCTTCGAATGATGAGAGCTATACGATTTGCAGGTCAATTAGGTTTTACAATAGAATCGAAGACGTTTAATGCCATTCGTGTTCTGAAAAGTAATTTAGAACGTGTTGCGGTGGAGCGAATGAAGGTAGAATTTGAGAAAATGATTGTTAGTTTGCATCGTAACAATGCGTTTCTTGCATTTATCGAATCAGATTTGTATCAATCATGTCCGGATTTTGCAAATTCTAGAGAAACATTGAAAAAAATTGGAGAGTTTCCAGTGAATTCTATGTCGATTCTTCAAGCGTGGGTTTTATTTGCGTATTATAATCAATTAAGTGCTTCCGAGCTAAAAAAAGTATTAAAAAATTGGAAATCTTCAAATGAGCAAATTTCTGAGACGTTGATAGGATATCAAACGTTTCTTAAGCGTTTAGATAAAGAGTGGGATTCATTCATGGCATACGAATGTTCAGAAAGGATTGCTATTGAAATTGAAGGATTACTCCCTGGACTTGGTAGAACTGAAAATCATAATATCTTAACTCAAGTGTATATAACTTTACCTATTCATTCTATGCAAGATATTCAGATAGATGGATTTGGTGTAAAAGAAGCATTAAAGCTTGAAAAAATGGGGCCAAAGATAGGGAAAGTTCTTCAAGCAGTTGAGAAGGCCATATTATCTGATGAATTAAAAAATGAAAACCATGAAATTGTTGATTGGATAAGGAACCATTTTCTCGAAAATTAATGCTATGAAATCAATTTCATTTTTTCATTTATTAGTATTAAGTCTTGAATGAAAGGCGTTTCAATGGTAAAATTAATCTTGTAAGCAATAATATTTTAAGGAGTGACCCTATATGAAAAAGGTTATGTCAGGTTTACGATTTGTATTTAGAAATGGAGAAACATGGACGATTAATCGCCGTTTGATTGGTGACTTATGGATTAAAAAAGTTACAACTTCATTTGGACGTATTAACGGTGGAGAATTCCAAGAAATTCACCCATGTGAATCATTACGTATTGAAATCTTACCAGAAGCTGACCACGTAATGTCTGAAGACATTAACTTAGGTGGATTAGAATTAGGTATGTTCGAACGTGTTAAAAAATATAGCGATATTGAATTAATGGATATTTTATATTTAGATGGAAATCATCCAAAATCAGACGTAGTTGTTGAAACTGACCGCGTTTATTTCCCATACAGCCCTGTAGATGAAGATGGAAATGACAACAAATTCCAAAGTTCAGCTATTGGATCTCACGGAAACTTATTTATTGTAATTGATCCTGAAAAATCTGTAGAAGATATCTATCCTGAAATTTAATGAATTTAGAAAGTCTAAGACTATTTTGTCTTAGACTTTTTTATATTAAAATTTTTATATAAGAGGCTAGTTCTTTTCAGATTTTAAAGGTATAATGAAGCCAGAATAATTTAAAGGAGAGAGAGTATGAAAGTATGTTTTATTGCAGCTGAGGCAGCTCCTTTCGTGAAAGTTGGAGGTTTAGGAGATGTTATTGGCTCTCTACCGAAGGCGCTTCGTGAACTGGGAATAGATGCTCGAGTAGTATTGCCCCTATATTCTAGCATTGATCGTGAACGATTTGGATTAAAATATAGTGGATATCAGTTTGTTGATTTAGGTTGGAGACACTTATATTGTGGAATATTTGAAACTGTAGTTGACGGCGTTCCGTTTTATTTTATTGATAATGAACAGTACTTTAAGAGAGAGAGTATTTATGGACAAGCCGATGACGGTGAGAGATTTGCTTTCTTTTCCAAAGCTGCTCTTGAGATTTTACCTGGTGTTGACTTTAAACCAGACATTGTTAACGTAAACGATTGGCATACAGCTCTTTCTGTCATTTATTTAGATGTGTTGAAGAGTAGAGAAGCAGATTTCTACAAAAATATGAAAAGCGTTCTTTCGATTCATAATATTGAGTTTCAAGGACGATTTAACCCGTATGAAATGGGCAATCTATTTGGGCTAGATAATAAATATTTTGATGCGTTAATTTATAATGGTGATTTGAATTTATTAAAAGGTGCTATTCAACTTGCGGATCGTATCAATACTGTTAGCGAAACCTACGCTCGTGAGATTTTAGATCCTTATTTTTCTTACGGATTAGATAAAATTTTAATTGTTGAACAAGGAAAATTAAAAGGGATTTTAAATGGAATTGACATTGAAAAATTTAATCCTAAAACAGATCCGATTATTCCTATTAACTATGATATCCATACTTTTGAAGATAAAGTAAAGAATAAGTTAGAACTTCAGAAAGAGTTAGGATTAGAAGTAAGCGAGGATATTCCATTAATTGGTATGGTTACAAGATTAACTCATCAAAAAGGAATTGACCTTCTCTTGCAGGCTAGCGAAGATATTTTAAGAACAGGGGCACAGTTAGTTGTGTTAGGAACCGGTGACGCTCATTATGAGAGTGCTTTACGTTCTCTCGAAAATTATCGCCATGATCGAGTTCGCAGCATTCTTCTATTTTCCAATGAAATGTCCGCAAAAATATATGCTTCCAGTGATATTTTCCTAATGCCTTCTAAAACCGAGCCTTGTGGTTTGTCACAATTAATCTCAATGAGATATGGTACAGTCCCTGTGGTACATCGTGTAGGTGGATTGCGAGACACCGTAATTCCTTTTACTGGAGTAGAAGGAAATGGATTCACGTTTGAAAGTTTCCAATCGGGAGATATGATGGATGCAATTTATCGTGCAGTAACTTGTTTCTATCAATCACCTGGTGAATGGAATCAAATTATCCAAAATAATCTCAATAAAGATGTTAGCTGGGAAAAATCTGCTAAACAATATTTGTCGTTGTATCATGAAGTGCTGTAAGAAGAAAGAGGAAATAAATGGTTGATAAGAGCTTAGTAAGTCGTGTTGATAATTCGTTGAAAAATCAATTTGGGGTCACTATTTCGAACGCAAGCAAGCGTCAAGTCTATGAAGCATTAATGAGATCTGTTCGTGATATTTTAATGGAAAAGAAATTTAGTTATGAACAAACTTTAAAACAAACTCGTCAGAAACGTGCCTACTATATGTCTATGGAATTCTTAGTGGGTCGTACTTTAAGAAATAATTTATTTAATTTAGGACTTGAATCGGAAGCAAAAAATTACTTAAAAGAAAATAATTTTTCTTTAAATGAAATCTACAATATGGAACCAGACCCAGGACTTGGAAATGGTGGTCTTGGAAGACTTGCTGCTTGTTATTTAGATGCATTAACAAGTAATGAGTATCCTGTAACAGGGTTTTCTATTCTTTATGAATATGGAATTTTTAAACAAGTTATTACTAATGGTTGGCAACAAGAGTTTCCAGATCAATGGTTAGATTTAGGAAAGTATGGACTAGTTTACCGTCATGATGAAGAAGTAGAGGTCCGTTTCTATGGGGAATTAGAACAAGTGATGACAGATACGGGTTTAAAAGTAATCCATAAAAATTACACCTCTATCCAAGCAGAACCTTATGATTTATTGATTTCAGGATATGACGCTTCTGCAGTAAATACACTACGTCTATGGGAAGCAAAAGCCAAAACTGGCTTCAATATGAAGCTGTTTGAACGTGGTGAATATACTAAATCATCAGAGGCTGAAGCAATTGCGTCTTCTATTTCTAAATTATTATATCCAGCCGACGTTACTAACGAGGGTAAAGAGTTACGAATTAAACAACAATACTTCTTTATTAGTGCTTCATTACAACAATTAGTGAAGAACCATTACCATGAATTTGGTACATTAGAAAACTTTTCTGAACACGTTGCGCTTCATATTAATGATACCCATCCTGCTATGGGTGTTGCTGAATTAATGCGCTTATTAGTGGATGAATATGGATATGATTGGGACAAAGCATGGAAAATTACGACAAAAACATTTGCTTATACAAACCACACGATTATGGCAGAAGCTTTGGAAAAATGGGCAGTTTCATTATTCCAACCAATTCTTCCTCGTATTTATTCTATTATTGAAGAAATTAATAGACGATTCTGTTTATGGGTAATAGAACAAGGAAAAGAATATACCTTAAGGGATACAGCGATTATTTATGACGATATGATTAAGATGGCAAATCTTTCAATTGTGGGTAGTCATTATGTAAACGGGGTATCAAAACTGCATAGTGATATTCTTGTTCGTGATACTTTTAAAGCATTCAACGAATTATATCCAGGGAAATTTGGAAATGTGACGAATGGTATAGCTCATCGACGTTGGTTAGGACAAGCCAATCCGGAGCTAGCCTCTTATTTAGAACAATTAATTGGAAATGATTTTATTAAAGATCTTTCTGGCATTTCTAAATTGAATGCCTATAAGGATGACGAAAATGTTTTAGAGGCACTTAGAGAAATTAAACTAAAGAAAAAAGAGCAGTTAGCAGACTATATTCGCGAAACTCTTGCGATTTCAGTAAATCCTCATTCAATCTTTGACGTACAGGTGAAGAGATTACATGAATACAAACGTCAATTATTAAATGCTTTGCACATTGTGTATCTTTACCATGAGATTAAATACAGCGGATTACGTCCGACACCACGCACATTTATCTTTGCTGCGAAAGCTTCTTCAGGATATCAAATGGCGAAAAACATTATTAAATTTATTCACTCGATTTCTCAAATGGTTGAAAGTGATGAATTAGTGCGTGAGTATATTAAGGTAGTATTTATTCCAGACTACAAAGTAACGTTAGCAGAAATCATTTTGCCAGCTGCGGATGTCAGTGAACAAATTTCTCAAGCAGGTAAAGAAGCTAGTGGTACAGGTAATATGAAATTAATGTTAAATGGTGCAGTGACTCTTGGTACAATGGACGGAGCGAACGTTGAAATCTACGAAGCTGTAGGAGAAGACAATATCGTGATTTTCGGGCTAGAAACAGAAGAGGTAGAAGCGTTATATGCTCAAGGTTATAAACCATGGGAGTACTATAATCGTTCACCTAAGATTAAGACAGTTCTTGATTTCATCCGTACAATGACGGTTGGTGGAATGAATTTCAACTTCATCGTGGATTATTTATTAACTCAAGATCATTATATGTGTCTTGCAGATTTTGATAGCTATGTTGAAGCACAAGAACGTATTGAAAAAGCCTATAATGATTCCAATAAATGGATGAAGATGAGTCTAGCAAACATTGCAAACGCTGGAATATTTTCAGCAGATTGTTCTGTGGAAGAGTATGCGAAAGATATATGGCATATAAAAAAGGTAGAAGGCTAAATAAAAAGAAGATTATCACAACCGTGATAATCTTCTTTTTATTTTTTGATTTTATAAACTGCAAACCCAACAGATGGAATGATTAATCCTTTAGGATGGTTACGTGTAGGAGTGCTAGAAAATAATTGTTTACCATGCAATCCTTCTACGAAGTGAGAATGGTTGTTGATATTTACGGCACAAATAAGAGATTCTCTTTGATAAATTAAACAACCATCTTGACAGTAAATAACTTTAAAATCTCCTTTGAACTCTTCTTTATAATCATTTCTAAATTTTGTTAGAGACAAATAATGTTCAAAAATCTCTTGATTCATTTTTGCTTTATCAAAAGTTTTACGATTGTATGGGTCTCTAAATCCTTGCATTCCAATCTCGTCTCCATAATAAATAGATGGAACACCAGGAATCGTGAATTGGATAAAACTTGCCACTTTTAGTTTCCTAATAGCATCTTCTAGCATATCTCCAGATAACTCTAAAGTAGGTCGTTCGTGGAGAGGGACATCCTCAGTATTATTAAAACCAAGAGATGTTAAGATGCGTTCAGTATCATGGCTATCTAATAAGTTCATTAATACTTCTAAAGCAGGTTTTGGATAATGGTCAATGATTTCTTCAAGAGCATATTTTAATGCTGAAGCATCTTTTGTTTTAATAAACTCTATAATTGCATTTTTCCAAGGATAATTCATTACACTATCCAATTGTTCTCCAAGGAAATACTTTCTACGACGATCATAAGCTACTTTAGTTGTCGCATCTTCCCATACTTCTCCAATAATAAGTGCTTCAGAATCGGTTTTCTTTACTGTTGTCCGAAGTTCATCTAAAAACTCGTCAGGAAATTCATCTGCCACGTCTAATCGCCAACCAGAAATTCCTAAATGTTGCCAAAATGGGAGAACCCCATCGCTTGGATTGTTTATAAAATCCATATAAGATTTGTTTAACTTATTAACGGTAGGAAGGTTGGAAAATCCCCACCATGAATGATAGGTATCAGGGTAGTGCATGAAATTAAACCATGAATAATATGGAGAATTGATTGAATTAAAGGCACCATTACTTTCATAGTGACCTTGTTTATTAAAGTAAATACTATCATCACCAGTATGGCTGAATACACCATCTAGAATAATATGGATACCATGCTTTTTGAAAAGCTCACATAACTCCTTAAAGTCATCATTTGTACCTAAATACGGATCGACATTAAAATAGTCAGCAGTTGAATACCGATGGTTATCCGGACTTTCCATAATTGGATTCAAATAAATACAATTAACATTTAGTTTTTTAAAGTGTTCTAGTTCCTCTTCAATTCCCTTTAGATTTCCTAAGAAGAAATCTTGAGCTTTATAATTTTCATGAGTGATTCCTGAATCGGGGTTTTCATTCCAATTAAAGTGTTTAATTCGGACCTCTTCATTACGCGCAATTTGGGCTTTATAATTGTTACTCTTTTTAAAACGATCAGGGAAAATTTGATACATAATTCCACCTTTGAACCAATCTGGAGTGTGGAATTCTTTATCATATACAGTCAATTGCCAGCAATTCACTTCATTAAAGTAGAGTGTAGGAACCGCCTGAAATTTGTTATTGCTTAAAAAATACATCCCGATTTCTGATCGAACTTCAAAGTAGTAGAAGTAAAGACCGGTATCTAATTTAGAAATTTCAAAAGTATATAATGTCCCATCTGCTTCAATCTTAGATAGACTTGGATGTAACACATGTATTTTTTGAGTAAAATCTTCTTTTAGAATTAATTGTAACGATGAAAGAGGAGTGTCTTTAGTCACTTTTACTTGTATAAAGACAGATTGTTCATTGGTCACTGCACCAGCAGGATACTTATTCATAAGTGAGTGATATTGAATCATTAGTAACCTCCTTTTTATTTATAAATCTAGTTTCATTGTAATACAAACTTCTTAAAAGTGATAACAAAACGAAGAATTGAAAAATATTATAGATACAACAATAAATAACATGAAAATTCACACAATAGTATAGGAAAATTAAAAAAATATGATATAATTTATAAAAGAGAAATTGTTCAACTAGTAACATTTTCTAATTTTTTGTCCAGAACTTGAAAACGCTTATCTGTATAGTAAAGCGATTTGAAAAGGAGTGATTGTCAAGTGCAACAAATGGCAGAATATTTATTTCATGAAGGTAGAAACTTTCATAGTTATGATTATTTGGGTAACTTTTTAACTGAAGAAGGTTGTACGTTTCGAGTATGGGCTCCTAATGCCAAAGAGGTCTATGTGACTGGTGATTTTTGTAATTGGGAACCTACTAAATTTGCTATGAAACGAATAAATGATAACGGAATATATGAAATAACAATTCCTGGAATTAAGCAATTTGATGCTTATAAATATGTCATCATTCCTTATAACGGAAATTTTCTTTGGAAAGCTGATCCTTATGCAAGACATGCGGAAACAAGACCTAATACGGCATCCAAAGTATATGAATTTCCGGAATTCACATGGTCCGATTCAAAGTGGATAGAACAAAGAAATATTCCTTATCAAAATGCTTTAAATATATATGAGGTAGAATTAGGATCTTTTAAGAGAAAAGAGAATGGAGAATCATACTCTTACCGGGAATTAGTGGATGAATTGATCCCCTATGTAAAAGAGATGAACTATACTCATATCGAATTGCTTCCAATTACGGAATATCCTTATGACAAATCATGGGGATATCAAGTGACAGGTTTTTTTGCCGCAACATCTAGATTTGGGACTCCTGAAGATTTTATGTATTTTGTGGATGAATGCCACAAAGCCAATCTAGGAGTTATTTTAGATTGGGTTCCTGGTCATTTTACGAAAGACGCTTTCGGATTATATGAATTTGATGGAACACCTTGCTACGAGTATGGAGATCTCCGGAAACAAGAACATAAAGGCTGGGGGACAAGGGTTTTTGATTATGGAAGGTCAGAAGTACAATCTTTTCTATTCTCTAGTGCTGTTTTTTGGATTGAAAAGTTTCATATTGATGGCTTAAGAGTCGATGCAGTCAGTTCGATGTTATTTTATAACTACTGTAGAAATGAGGAAGAGTCGGCAAGGAATATATACGGTGGCTTTGAAAATCTTGAGGCTATTCATTTTATTAAAGAACTGAATCAATTTGTGAGAAATCATTATCCAGGGGTGATGATGATAGCTGAGGAGTCGACTTCTTATGAAGGGGTAACAAAACCAATCGAAGAAGGAGGCTTAGGATTCCACTTTAAATGGAATATGGGATGGATGAATGATTCCCTTGATTACTTAGAAACAGATCCTTTATTTAGAGGGGGAATTCATCATCAATTTACTTTTTCTATGATGTACGCATTCACTGAGAATTATATTTTACCTATTTCACATGATGAAGTCGTTCATGGAAAGAAATCTCTAGTAGATAAAGCGCCGGTTTCTTACGAAGATAAGTTTGCAAATTACCGTGCTTTTATGGGATATATGATGGCACATCCAGGGAAAAAACTAAACTTTATGGGAAATGAAATTCCGCAAATTATTGAATGGAATGAAGAAAGAGAATTAGACTGGTTTCTACTAAATTATCCGATTCATGATGCTACTCATCGTTATGTGAAAGATTTGAATGCTTTTTATAAAAAACATTCAGAATTGTGGCAGTTAGATGGTGGATGGTCAGGATTCAGGTGGCACGAGGTTCAAGATATTTGGAATAATGTTTTCGCGTTTTCTAGAATAAATGAATCTGGGGATGAAATTTTAGTTATTTCTAATTTTTCAGGAAACTTAATCAGAAATTATAAATTAGGTGTTTCTAAATGGGGTAGTTATAAGGTAGTTTTAAATTCTGATGCAAGAAAGTATAACGGAAGTGGGCTTATTAATAGAGCTCTTCACACAAAAACTCAACCACATAAAGAGTTTGATTATACTCTAGAGGTAAATGTACCACCGTTTTCAACTTTGTATATTATTAATAATAATTAATCGGAGGATAAACATATGGCAAGAAAAAAAGAAATTGTTGCAATGCTACTAGCTGGTGGACAAGGAACACGTCTCCAAGTTCTTACAAAAGATATGGCCAAACCAGCTGTCCCATTTGGTGGAAAATATCGAATTATTGACTTTCCACTTTCTAACTGTTCTAATTCAGGAATTTCCACTGTTGGTGTTCTTACACAGTTTATGCCTCTAGAACTTAATTCCTATATGGGGAATGGTAACCCATGGGATTTAGACAGAGTTGATGGAGGTTTAACGATTCTTCCTCCGTATACTGCTGGAAAAACGGGTGAATGGTATAAAGGAACAGCAAATGCCATTTATCAGAATATTAAATATATTGAACAATATGATCCAGAGTATGTTTTAATTTTATCAGGGGATCATATTTACAAAATGAATTACAATAAGATGCTTGATTTCCATAAGGAAAAAGAAGCTGACTTAACGGTAGCTCATATTAATGTGCCATTAGAAGAAGCAAGCCGTTTTGGGATTTTGAATACGAATGATGACTTACAAATCATTGAGTTTCTTGAAAAACCAGAAAATCCAATTTCGACTAAAGCCTCAATGGGAATTTATATTTTTAACTGGAAAGTTCTTAAAGAGTATTTAATTCGAGATGAGGAAAATCCTGAGAGTGAAAAAGATTTTGGGAAGAATATTATCCCAATGCTCTTAGAAGAAAATCGTCGAATTTTTGCATTTCCTTTTGCTGGTTATTGGAAGGACGTTGGTACGATTGAAAGTCTTTGGGAAGCCAATATGGACTTAATTAAACGTAGAGATGAATTTAATATCTCTGATAAAACATGGAAAGTTTACTATCGACATGAAGGAAAACTACCTCAATTTATTGGAGATAGTGCTCAAGTAACAGATTCAATGATTTCAGATGGGACGATTGTGTTAGGAACCGTTCATGAATCTATTGTTTCTTCTGGAGTATCCATTGGAAAGAATGCCAAGGTTCAAGGAAGTATTATTATGCAAAATGCTGTAATAGAAGAAGGAGCAACAGTTACCAATTCAATTATTGCCGAAGGAACTGTTGTAAAATCTGGAGTAACAGTAGGGCATTCTGAAGTGGAACTTGGTCAAGATATGATTACCGTAATTGGTAAAGATGAGATTGTTACAGAAGATACAAAAGTTGGAGGTAACTAATATGATTAAAGCGTTTTGTGTACTATTTGCAGATAATTATAGAAATGATGATTTACAAGGATTAGTTCGAAATCGTACAGCGGCTGCATTGCCAGTAATCTCTCGCTATCGTATGGTTGACTTTATGATTTCATCTCTTGTGCATGCCAACATTGATAATATTGCAGTCCTTACCAACCATAACTATAAATCTTTATTAGATCATATGTCTCATGGTAAGGATTGGGATTTGAACCGAAAAAATCGTGGGCTTAAATTTATTACTCCTATGTCTAATTACTTATCGACGCGAATTCCTCAGAATAAAATTGAGGCTTTAGCTAACACGATGGTTTATACACAAAGTTTAGATGAAGAATTTGTTATTTTAGCGGATACCAATATTATTGGAAATATTGATTTTAAAGAAATGTTCCAATACCACTTAGATACTGGTTCGGATATTACTGTAGCTTATACTTACAGAAAGCCTAATGTTGGTGAATCACAAATCATTTTTGATGAAAATCATAAAGTATATGAATCTCTTTATCATTTTGATGGGTCAGAAAATATTTGTGCAACTCAAGTAAAAATTTACATTTTGACCAAGGAACTTTTCAATGGCATTGTTAAGAAGGGATTAACTCTAGGATGGGAAGATATTCTTAGAGATTATATTGCCAAAAATTTAGAAACTTTACGAGTGTTTGCTTATCAAATTAAAGGTTATTTGAAGGTTGTTAATAATATCAAAGATTATTATGATTTAAATATGGATATGTTAGATTTTAATAATCTTAAAGATGTATTCCTCTCAGGTACAGATATTATTACTCGTGTACAAGATACGGTACCTACTATTTATGGAAAAAACGCTGCTGTAAAAGAATCTATACTTGGTGATGGATCGAAAATTAACGGAACTGTTGAAAATAGTATAATCTTCCGTGATGTCGTCGTAGAAGAAGGAGCGGTTGTACGAAATAGTATTATTTTATCGGATGCAATTATTAAGACAGGTGCTCACCTAGATTATGTGATTGCAGATAAAGGTGTAGTTGTCAAACAGCATACTGTTCTTACAGGAACTGAAGAAGTACAAGTAGTTGTGGATAAAGGTAAAACAGTTTAAAATATAAATCATTTAAAAAGAAGCTAGAGGTGCTCTCTAGCTTCTTTTTTTTGAAAAAAAATAAACTATAGTCAGCGAATGTGTATTTTGTTGGTTGCAACCCTTTAAAGAAGTTAGTACACTAATATAGATGAGAATACTGAGAAAGGGGGATTGCAAATGCAGAGAAAATATGCCGTCATTGATTTAGAAACAACGGGTCCTAAATACGAGCAAGGGGACCGTATTTTTCAATTTGGGTGTACCTTGATTACTGATCATAAAATCGTTGAACATATTACTTTAAATATAAATCCCGAGCAAAGTATTCCTTTTGAAATACAGTTATTAACGGGTGTAACAAATGCTGATGTTGAAAAAGCACCTTATTTTGATGAAGTGGCAATGAATATTTTCAATCTGTTAGAAGGTCGAACTCTTGTAGCCCATAATGTTGGATTTGACGGACCTTTTATCATTACTGCTTTAAAAGAGGCTCTAGGGATTGAGTTAGAAGTTCCCTTTATAGATACTGTTCAATTGGCTCAAATTTGTTACCCGACAGCTATCAGTTATCGTTTAAGTGACTTAACAAGTATGTTAAAAATTCCTCATACACAAGTTCATACAGCTGGAAGTGACGCTAAGGCAACTGCCCAATTATTTTTAAAACTTCAAGAGAAAATTCGTAGTTTTTCTAAGGTAACGCTTGAACAATTAGTTGAATTTTCGAGTGAACTTATTGGGGATACGGGGGATATTTTTAAGGATGCCCTCAGTATTTCTAAAGGGAAGGATAGTAATAATCATTTAATAGAAAATGGTTTTGTAGTGTCGAAAAAGGTTTTCGAAGAAAAAAGCTTTCCAATAACTACTAAAGTTTCTGCAATCAATGCCTATAGTCAATTAGTTGAAAATCAATTTTTAAAAGATAATGATGCTCAAAGAAAAATTATTAAAAAAATTCTTGAAGCATTAGAAGAAGAGGAACCCATTCATTTTATAGAAGCACCGCCAGGCTCTGGAAAAACATATGCTTATCTTCTTGCAGCTCTTGAAAAGGGCACAAATCAAAATCCTATTTGGATTGTTACGTCAAATTTATTACTCCAGCAACAATTGTATGAAGATAGTGTACTTCCAATAGTAAGTGCCTTAAAGTTAAAAAATCCTATTGTTTCAATAAAGGGACAAAGAAATTATATTGATTTAGAAGCTTTCTCTTACAAAATTAGTCAGTTAAAAAATGACAAGAGTCCAAGGGTCAGTTTGTCAGTTATGGGCTTAGTTGTTTGGATTACTGAAACTAAAACAGGAGATTTATCAGAATGTAATCAAGTCCTATACCAATCATCTCTTTGGAAAGATATTTGTGTGAAAGAGAATTCTAAAATGGAAAGTTTATATTGGACGAAAGCTGTTCAATCTGTTCAAAACAGCAGTATCGTAGTAACAAATCATGCCTTTTTAATTCATTATGCGTCTACAATTTCTAAAGAGGTGAAACCAATTGTTCTATTAGATGAAGTGCAACAGTTTGAACATTCGTTAGAACAGTACGGAACCGTATCGATTAAATTCTCGAACTTGTTCTTATTACAACAATTATGGAGTGATTACTATCTAAATTCGATGACAAATTTTTCAAAAGATGAGGAGCATTTGTCCAGAACAATAAACCGCAAACTTTTAGAAATTTGTGACTTATATGAAACTTGGTTTGAAGAATTGGATAGAGGAAATTATTTGAAGGTATCTATAGTTTTTACAAATGAAGAATGGATTGAAACGATTCATCATGAAATGATTCGAGCGTTCACAAAGTCCATCATTCAGTTAATGAATTATCTTCAAGAAAATTCAGGAAAGACAAGTTTATTTGAGAATAGCATTCAATTATTACAAGAAATGAAGGATTCCTTGCTCAAATTCCAAGAGTCCAATCATTCGTATTTTGTCATTGAAAGAAAAGACCAATTTGGACAAACAACAATAGAAGTATCGAGAGTTGACTCAGTTACTCACATTTTTAATCATTTTAGGAAAACAATTAAGAAGTTAATAGGGATTTCTGCAACAATTCCAACTTTTACTCCTTTATTTTACGATTTAAAGGCAAAAGAGAACCTTACAATTATTGACTCAAAAGTGAATTTGTCCGCCCACCATATTTTTATTCCAAATGACTTAGTTTCTGTTACTGCAGCTTCAAGTAACCAATATCACGAACAAATCGCATATTGTATTCAACAGATTTATGAACGTAATGGGGGTAGAATGTTAGTTTTAATGCATTCCATAGAGGCGTTGATGGCAGTAGAAGAGTTGATGGTTAATTATTGTAAAAGGAATCATATTGAATTACTAGCTCAAAAAGGATCTCAATTAGGACGGAAAATTCAAAGAAGATTCCAAGAAAAGAGTGATTCCATTTTACTAGGAGTATACAGTTTCTGGGAAGGGTTTGATAGTGGTGGAGTTTCTATTGACTCTTTAGTAATTACTAAATTACCATTTCCAAATCCAGTAACAACCCATCAACAAATTGTTCAATTGGAGATGAAAGAACAGAATCGTTCCTATTTTGCTCATTATTCTATTAAAATGATGCTTCTTCAACTTTACCAAGGATTAGGTCGTTTTAGTCGTCCAACACAAAAGAATGCAGAAATATGGATTTTAGATGTACGAGCCACTATTAGCAAGTATTCGGATAAAGTAAAAAATATATTTCCAGAGAGTGCAGTGGTTATCGAAAAGACTTTCAAAAAATGTTTGAATAGTGCGCGTATAAAAAATAAAGATTAACTAAGTTTGGGATTTTTTTATAAGGGGATGTTGGTATTTTTGCTTAGAATAGCGTATAATACCTTTATCTATGAAAGTTTGAGTTGAGGAGAGAAATTGATGAAAAGAAAATCAATGTTTATTCTATTACTCACTTTATTTCTATTATTTTTAGCCGGCGCACAAATCTTTTTAACGAGTGTGGATCCAAAAATAAAAAAACGTAATGAAGCATTAACCTTGATGGCTCCAAAAGTAGAGTTTTCTAAGGTAACTAAGTTTTACTGGTTTAATAATGACAAATCTTACTACACGATTATGGGTGAAGACACTGAAGGAAAAGCAATTTATGCGATTATTCCTGAAGAAGGTGGAGAAGTGACTATTCTTCAGCAATCTGCAGTAGTGAACGAAGAAGAGGCACGTTCCATTACAGCTCAAGCAAAACCAGATGTAGAGGTTTTAGAAGCGAGAATGGGTATTTTAAATGGAGAACCGGTATGGGAAGTGAACTATAGAATGAATAATCAAAGAATTGGTTATTACTATATTTCGGCTCAGAATGGACAATGGATTAAAGATATTGAGAATATATAGAAATTGGTGATTTATGGTTAAAATTTCAAAGAGAGTATCAAGAATCTTACCGTCAGGGACTTTAGCAATGACTCAAAAGGCCAGAGAATTAAAGGAGAAAGGTCGGAAGGTTATTAGTCTTTCGATTGGAGAACCAGATTTCAATACTCCAGAACAAATCACAGATGCAGCCATTACTGCTTTAAAAAGCCACGAAACGGATCACTATACTCCTGCGTTAGGAATAGATTCTTTACGCCAAGCGATTTGTGATTATCATTATCGAAGAGATGGAATACGTTTAGAAAAGAATCAAGTAGCTACTTTTTCAGGAGCGAAATTTGCTTTGTATTCAGTTTTCATGACTTTAGTTGACGCTGGAGATGAGGTATTAATTCCAATTCCTTATTGGGTTAGTTACGCTGAGCAAGTTCAATTAGCAGAAGGTGTTCCAGTATATATTGAAACTAAAGAAAAAAATTCATTTAAAGTAACGATTGACTTACTAAATGAATATGTGACTGAAAAGACAAAACTCTTGTTATTAAATGCGCCATCGAATCCATCCGGGCTCCTTTATACAAAAGATGAGCTATTCGCTATTGGAAATTGGGCATTAGAACACAACATTTTTGTAATCGCAGATGAAATTTATTATGAATTAGTGTATGGTGAAGATTCAATTAGTATGGCAAGCTTATCGAAGGAAATTTTTGATAATACACTTATTGTAAATGGTTTATCGAAATCTGTGGCCATGACAGGTTGGCGTTTAGGATATGTTTTTGGTCCTCAAAAAGTTATTAGAGCTTTAAATGACCTTACAAGCCATACAACTAGCAATCCTGCTGCGGTTACTCAATATGCGGCTATTCGTGCATTTGATGAAGATATGGAAGTCGTTAAGTCGCAGATGCGTGAAAAATTTCAATTAAGGATTAACTTGTT
This sequence comes from Granulicatella sp. HMSC30F09, assembly GCF_001806915.1. Classification (NCBI taxonomy): domain Bacteria; kingdom Bacillati; phylum Bacillota; class Bacilli; order Lactobacillales; family Carnobacteriaceae; genus Granulicatella; species Granulicatella sp. HMSC30F09. The sequence continues at coordinate 104,276 of NZ_KV786413.1, forward strand.
TCATCAACTTCTGAACGAAATTCAAGGAATCAAGTGTGAAAAGCCTAAAGGAGCTTTCTATTTATTTGCGAATATAAAAACAGCCATGCATATTGTTGGTGTTGCCTCGTCAGAAGAATTTGCTTTAAAACTTTTGGAAGAAGCTGGAGTGGCTACTGTATCTGGAGAAAATTTTGGATGCAATGGCTTTCTAAGGCTTAGCTGCGCTAGTAGCGAAGAAGAGTTAAGAGAAGCAGCAAATCGTATTAAAGAATTTATTGAATCATATTTGTAAAGGAAGAGGGATAATTTGAAAACTATAACAATGAATCAAGCAAAAGATTACGTTGGACAAACCGTTAAAATTGGTGCTTGGGTTACCAATAAACGTTCTAGCGGAAAAATTGCATTCTTACAATTGCGTGATGGAAAAGCTTATTTCCAAGGAATTGTAGTGAAAGCTGATGTAAATCAAGAAACTTTTGAATTAGCAAAAGGATTAACTCAAGAAAGTTCTGTATTCGTAACAGGTGTTGTACAAGAAGATACTCGTTCTAAATTAGGATATGAGTTATTAGTAAAAGACATTGAGTTAATTGGTGAGAGTCATGAATATCCAATTACTCCAAAAGAGCATGGTACTGACTTCTTAATGGACCACCGTCACTTATGGTTACGTTCAACAAAACAACATGCTATTATGGAAATTCGTAATGCGATTATTTACGCATCGTATGAATTCTTTGATAAAAATGGATTCATTAAATTCGATAGTCCAATTCTTTCAGGAAATGCGGCAGAAGATTCTACAGAATTATTCGAAACGGATTACTTTGGAGAACCAGCATTTTTAACACAATCTGGTCAATTATATTTAGAAGCTGGAGCAATGGCATTTGGTCGTGTATTCGACTTTGGGCCAGTATTCCGTGCAGAAAAATCTAAAACTCGTCGTCATTTAACTGAGTTCTGGATGATGGATGCAGAGTATTTATACCTAACACATGACGAGTCATTAGACTTACAAGAAGCATACGTTAAAGCGTTAATTCAAGGCGTTTTAGATCGTGCACCTCATGCGTTAGAAACTCTTGAACGTGATACTGAATTATTGAAGAAATACATTAGTGAACCGTTCAAACGTATCACATACGATGAAGCGATTGACTTATTACAAGCGCACGAAAATGACGAAGATACAAATTACGAACACTTAGAACACGGTGATGACTTCGGTTCACCACATGAAACATGGATTTCAAACCACTTTGGTGTTCCAACATTTGTCATCAACTATCCAACCGAAATTAAAGCTTTCTACATGAAACCAGTTCCTGGAAATGAAAGTCGTGTATTATGTGCGGACTTACTTGCTCCGGAAGGATATGGGGAAGTTATTGGGGGTAGTGAGCGTGAAACGGACTACGATAAATTATTAGACAGAATTAAATCAAATGGATTAAATCCAGATGACTACGCATTCTACTTAGATTTACGTAAATTCGGTTCAGTGCCTCATTCAGGATTTGGACTTGGTCTAGAACGTATGGTAACATTTGTAGCTGGTACGAAACATATTCGTGAAGCTATCCCATTCCCACGTTTATTAAACCGTATTTACCCATAAATAATAAAATGAATATAAAAGAGCCGCTGACATGAGTCGTTGGCTCTTTTTTAGAAGAGGGAGGAAATCGAATGGCATTAACATTCCAAGAGCATTGGATGTTTAGTGGTTCCACAACAGTTCCTAATGTATTGATACAATATTATCGGCATTTACAATTAAGTGCAGATGAATGTTTGTTAATTTCTTGGTTACTACAAAGGCATACAGAAGAATATTTCATTTTAAATGTAGAAGAAACTTGTAAAACATTTGGGCTGGATGAAAAACAATTATTCGGAATTATTCAACATTTAATGGATAGACAAGTCTTAGTGATTCAACAAAGAGAAACTAACAATGAGAAAAAGGTAGATTATTACAGTTTTAAACCTTTAATGCAACAGTTAGAGATTGCATATAAGCAGCATTCCATTAAAAATAAAGAACAAAAACAGTCCGATATTAACTTATTAGCTTTAATTGAGCAGGAATTTGGTAGACCACTTAGCTCTTTTGAGATTCAAAATGTATCTAGCTGGATTCATCAGGATCATTATTCACAGGAAATTATTATTGCAGCATTAAAGGAATGTGTATTAAATCAGGTTTTCACGATTAAATATATGGATAAGATTCTTTTAAGTTGGCATCGAAAAGGAATTAAAACTTTACAACAGCTTGCTACTGAAAAGAGTCGAATCAAAAATAATCAAGTTGAACTACAAGCTAGTCCACTAGATAAAACTAAAGTACCGATGATTCATTGGACGAAAAGGTGATTTATGTTATCGAAAGCAAAAACTATTGAAGCAGTAGAGAGAATGGAAAAACTATTTCCTAATGCGCACTGTGAATTGAATCATGAAACACCTTTTCAACTTTTAATTGCAACGATCTTAAGTGCACAGGCTACTGATAAAGGCGTAAATAAAGTGACACCGAAACTTTTTGCAATTTATCCCACTGCTCATGCTCTAGCAAATAGTGAAGAAGAGGTTGTAATTGAGTGTATTCAATCATTAGGATTATATCGAAATAAAGCTAAAAATATTAGACTTTGTGCCCAGCAACTTGTTGAAAAATATAATGGTGAAGTTCCAAGAACAAGAGAAGAATTGGTTTCGCTAGCAGGTGTAGGGCGAAAAACAGCAAATGTTGTACTAAGTGTTGCTTTTGGCTTACCAGCTTTTGCCGTAGATACTCATGTGGAAAGAGTAAGCAAAAGATTACAGATTTGTAAACAGTCAGCATCCGTTCTTGAGGTTGAAGAAACCTTATGTAAAAAGTTACCTAAAAATAAATGGGGAAGGGCTCATCATTGGATGATTTTCTTTGGAAGATATCATTGTACGGCTAGGAGTCCGAAGTGTCAGGGATGCCCATTGTTAGATCTTTGTGCATATGGTCAAAAAGAAGTTTAAAAAACCGTTGGACATGTGAAGTGCACCCCAAAAGTTAGACACAAAATC
>NZ_KV786414.1:0-8468 GCF_001806915.1 Granulicatella sp. HMSC30F09
TTTGTGTCTAACTTTTGGGGTGCACTTCAAAAACCTTGTCCTTTTGTGTGATTTTTAATGTGAAAGAAGCCATCCAAAATAGGTTTCTTATTCAAAACAGTCTGCTCTTTGTGAACGTTTTTTTATCGTTTCACAATCTTAAAGTAACTTCTAGAGGTTACTTTGTAGACGATAAAGTAAACGATTAAGAAAATAATCCCAATGACAATCGATGCAATCAATGTTATTTGAGTATTTACTCCAAATAATTGTGCAATCTTCGTATACATTTTAAACGCAAAAGCTGTATGCATGAATGCCGTTAATAGAGGCATGAAGAAGACAATTAATACTTGGCGATTGATAGATTGTTTAACGGTTTTATGATCAATTCCCATTTTTTGTAAGATGACAAAACGGTCTCTATCCTCATATCCTTCAGAGATTTGTTTGTAGTAAATCACTAATACCGCACCTACAAAGAAGGAAACTGAAAGTAAGGCCCCAATGAAGAGAAGACTTCCCATAAATCCATATATTTCTTTCGCAGCTTCTGTTTTACTAGACATGGCTATAGGGACACTATATTGATCTACATCTATATTTTGATAAGCATCAAATTCTTCTTTTAAACTTTCTTCTTTTGTATCTGTGTTCCATAGTGAATAGTACTGCACTCTCTCATGATTTCCTGGATTGATAAAGTCATATACGTCTTTCACAACCACCATATAAATATTATCCACTAAGGCTGATAGTTGAGGCAAGGTCGTCTTATACTTATCATCGTTTAAATCACCAACAACTTTATAGTTTTTTTTGGCAGTAGTCAGTGTTGAAAACTCTTTGCCGTCTCCTTTTGTATGGCCCACTACCATTTCATTTTCTTTCAAGGAAAGATTCGTTCCAAAAATGCGGTTATAATCCTCTTGCGACATCACCGTCAGAGCTACCACATTCTCTGCCCCAGAGAAAGAATTCATAATCTCAACAGAATCTCCTTTTTGAAGACCAAAACGAACGGATTGTCCAAATGAAATTTCATTCTTAACAGTTGATAAAGATTTAGCTTGAATATCTTTCATCGCTTTACTTGCTTCTGCTTCTTCCTCTTTAGAAGTCAGGAATGAAGAAGCTGAATATTCCGTAGGATAAGATTCATTTAGTGTTTTAAAAGCTCCTGCTTGTAGGGAAACCGTCGTCCCTAGTGTTACTAATACCATGGTAGATAGAATACACACACTAGCTAGTCCGGCAGCATTTTTACGCATACGGAATTTTAAATTGGAGATTGAAATAAAGTTTGTTGGTTGATAGAACAGCTTTTTGTTTTTTTGCAATGCACTTAAAATCGCAATAGAACCTGCATCAAACAGAATGTACGTTGCAATAACAACCATAACAACCGCAACAAAGAACATCACGATGGCTGCCATCGGACTTTCAATCGTTTGGGACATATAGTACGCTAGCCCTAAAATCACAAAACCAATGACTGCGCGCGTCTTCATGAAACGACCTTTTGTTTCACCAAATTTCTTTGTTTTTAGCAATTCTAACGGACGGCTTGTATAAATTTTCGTAGCGTTCAAGAAGAACACGATCAAGAAGATGACGCCCATGAAAATATATACAAAGAAGACACTACCGATTTGTAAGTGATACTCTAGTCCGATTGGATATTGAATCAGTTTCAAAAGAACAGCAAATGCAAAACGGTGAAAAACCATCCCGAGAGCAATCCCTGCCGTCACACTGACGAGTGCAAATAGGAACAATTCCATAAAGCTAAGAATTTGTACATTTTTACGGTCTAAGCCTAAAATTCCATACAAACCGAATTCTTTTGAACGATTCTTCATTACAAAGCTATTGGCGTAAAGTACGATTAATAACGCCACAATTTGAATCACAATCACTCCCAACCCTAAGGAAAGAGCGATAGAAGAACCCCCTCTTAAAGTGGAAAGTTCTGGCATTGAAGATAATGCGTGAACGATATAAGAAATCATCGTAACCATGACTGTTGCAAGTCCAAATGGTAAATAAAGCGAATGATTCTTTTTCAAATTCGTCACGGCTAATGAACTTAGTAGTTTAAACATGTGCCTCACCTCTGTTTGCCATCACGGTTAACGTTTCAGAGATTAACTCAAACATTTGTTGGTCACTTCTGTCTCCACGATACAATTGATTATAAATTAATCCATCTTTAATAAAGAGCACTCGTTTAGCACGACTTGCCGCAACCGTACTATGCGTTACCATCAAAATTGTTTGACCATTTTCGTTGATTTTATCGAACAAATCTAATGTGTTGCTAGCTGATTTAGAATCGAGCGCTCCTGTCGGTTCATCGGCCAGTAGTAAACTTGGATCTGTAATCATGGCACGACCAATAGCCACACGTTGTTGTTGACCACCTGATAATTCATAAGGATATTTTTTCAATAAGTCTGAAATTCCTAGCATTTCCGCAATCGGCTTCACTTTTTGTTCCATCTCTGCAATTGGACGTCTTGCTAAGACTAGTGGCAATACGATATTGTCATATACTGATAATGTTTCTAATAAGTTGAAATCTTGGAACACAAACCCTAAATGGTCACGTCTGAATTCTGTTAGTACTTTGGAAGAAATCTTTTGGATGTCTTCCCCGTTTAATAGGACACTTCCACCTGTTGGACGGTCTAGAGTCGCTAAAATATTTAAAAGTGTCGTTTTCCCTGAACCGGATTCCCCCATCACTGCCACATATTCGCCTTCTTCAACAGAGAAGTTAATATCTTTCAAAGCTGTTACTTCCGCAGCTCCGAATCTTGTTTGATATACTTTTTGTACATGTTGTACGTCTAATAATGTCATTTGTTTTCACCCTTTGTTTTAATTTGTTGAACACAGTATAACCGAAATAAAAAGTGAATTCATGACACCATCCTATCATTTTTTATTCGTTTCTTACATTTTTGTCACTTTAAAAATTTCATCAAAAAAGAGGCTCCCTTCGGAAACCTCTTTGAATATTCTTAGGCAATTATCGCTTGATAATTCTGAAGTAACTTCTTGAAGTGATTTGATAAACAACGAGATAAACCACCACGAAAATAGCTCCAATCACGATTGTTGCATTTAATGTGACACTACCGTCAACACCGAAGAGTTCGATAATCTTACGGTACATCTTAAAGGCAAACGCCGTATGGATAAACGCCATGACCAATGGTAAGAAGAAGACGATGAGCACTTGGCGATTGATGGATTTCTTAATCGTTTTTTGATCAATTCCCAATTTTTGCAAGATGACAAATCGATCTCTATCTTCATATCCTTCAGAAATTTGTTTGTAGTAAATGACAAGCGCCGCTCCGATAAAGAAAGCAATAGATAGAAGAGCCCCCACAAAGAGCAAACTTCCCATAAAGCTATATAATTCCTTAGCCGCTTCATTCTTACTAGCTAAGAGTAAATTGCCATTTTTATACTGATTTGCTACCTTTTGGTATGCTTTGAATTCTGCATCTCGTTGAGAAAATTCGGTTGTTGTATCCCACAACGAATAATACATGGCCTTTCCGACAGAAGGTTCCATAAACTTCATCGGATCTTGGACAATCGCCACATAAATATTATCAGATACATACGGAAGCTGAGGCATTACTTTTTTATACGCTTGGGCATCAATCATTTCTTTGACTTTCAAAGTCGCATTAAATACAACAGACCAGGTCTTCACCTCGTCCACTTTTGAGACATTCCCTTTGACAAGACCTAGAATGATTTCTTTATCTCCTACCGAATAGTTCGTTCCAAACAAGCGATTATACTCGTCGACCGAAATAATAGTCAACATTGCAGCTGGGCTGTCCCCAGAGTGTACTCCTGTTAAATCAAATCCTTTCTCAGTGCGAGCACCAAAACGAAGTACACTTAAGTAACTTCTTTCATTAGAAAGTTTTCCCTTCGATTGCGCCTTGATTTGTTGAACGATTTCTGGGTATTTGTTCACTTCTGATTGGTCGATAATATATCCAATTGCGGAATAGGCCGTTGGATAGTTTTGATCTAGCTTTTCAGTCGTTCCTTTTTGTAAAGCCACTGTCGTCGCCAATGTCACTAAAACCATAGTTGATAGTACACACACACTTGCAAGACCTGCAGCATTTTTACGCATACGGAACTTTAAGTTTGAAATCGAGATAAAATTCGTTGGCTTGTAAAATAACTTTTTATTTTTTTGCAGTAGAGCCAGCAACGCAATTGAACCCGCATCAAATAAAATATAGGTTGCAATGACTACTAAAAGAACTGCTAAGAAGAAATAAAGAAGTGCTTTAACAGGTGACTCAATGGCTTGAGACATCGTATAAGCAGTTCCTAGCATCACAAAACCCACAATGGCACGGACGGCTACAAAACGACCTTGTTTTTCTCCTTTTTTCTTTTCCTTCAAGAGTTCAAGCGGACGACTCATATATAATCTTGTCGCATTGATAAAGAACACCAGAGCGAAAATAACCGCTAAAGTAAAGTACACATAGAAGATACTTCCGATTTGTAACGAATATTCAATCCCGATGGAATATTGAATCAACCCCAACAATAAGGCAAAGGATATGCGGTGGAAAATCATTCCAAGAACAATCCCTAGCGTAACACTGACAAAAGCAAAGATGACTAATTCAATAAGACTGAGTAATTGAATATTTTTACGGTCCAGACCCAAGATTCCGTATAAACCGAACTCTTTCGAACGGTTTTTCATCACAAACGCATTCGCATATAAAATAATAACAAGCGATACAATTTGAACAATAATAACCCCAAATTGCAATGTTTTAGCCATCTGGGCACCGCCGTTTAAGGTTGCAAGTTCCGGCATTGCAGATAAGGCATGTGTAATATAAAGAACAACGGTTACCAATACCGTTGCTAGAGCATAGGGTAGGTATAACGAATGGTTCTTCCGTAAATTCGTAATCGCCATCGAACGAAGTAAATTAAACATGTACCTCACCTCTGTTTGCCATCACAGTGAGCGTTTCTGAGATTAATTCAAACATTTGTTGATCCGTTCTGTCTCCACGATACAATTGATTATAAATCAACCCATCTTTAATAAAGAGCACTCGTTTAGCGCGACTGGCAGCCACGGTACTATGCGTTACCATTAAGATTGTTTGGCCATTTTCATTGATTTTATCAAACAAATCTAATGTGTTGCTAGCTGATTTAGAGTCCAGAGCTCCAGTTGGTTCATCGGCCAGTAGTAAACTTGGATCGGTAATCATGGCACGACCGATTGCCACACGTTGTTGTTGACCACCTGATAATTCATATGGATATTTTTTTAGTAAATCTTCAATCCCAAGCATTTCCGCAATTGGTTTCACTTTCTTTTCCATTTCTTCGATTGGTCGACGAGCCAATACGAGTGGAAGCACCATGTTGTCATACACCGATAATGTTTCTAATAAGTTGAAGTCTTGGAACACAAACCCAAGATGATCGCGACGAAATTCTGTTAATACTTTGTCTGAGATTTTTTGAATATCTTCACCATTTAGAAGCACTTTCCCTTCTGTTGGACGGTCTAGAGTCGCTAAAATATTTAAAAGCGTCGTTTTCCCTGAACCAGATTCCCCCATGACGGCTACATATTCTCCTTCTTCCACAGAGAAGTTAATATCTTTCAAAGCTGTTACTTCAGTTGCTCCGAATCTTGTTTGATACACTTTTTGTACGTGCTGTACGTCTAATAATGTCATTATTGTCACCTTCATTTTGAATTTGTTAACCATAGTATACCGTAAAAAAATTACAAATTCATGACATTCTACTATTATTTTATGGACTTCCCCCTCTTTGGTTCAAAATCATTAGTGTATCCACTTGTAAAAACGAACGAATTTAAAAAACACCATCTTTATAGTACGTATATTTTACTAATTCACGAACTATTTCATAAAAACGTTTCGTATAGTTTGTTTTTAAGATTGACAACCTTCTTTATTTCTAGTATAGTCTTTATATAACTTATTTGAAACGCTATGAAAAGAGAGTCAAAAATAGAGCTTACCGCAAACCGAATATCACTCTATTTTTAACGAGGTTTTTGAGCTGATTGTCTGATTTGCTAGGACAATACGGGTTCTCCCGTTACAGAGTTACCGTATAGTTGTACGGAAGTAATCTTCTATAAGAAGACTGTAATGGCGTCACCACAACTTCAACTCGTCCTTTTAGCGTTGGCTAGAAGTGCGGGCTTTTTTTATTTTGTTTCAATGATCGGAGGAATAAACATGGCTGAAGTAGAAAGCTTTACACTCGACCACAACAAGGTCATCGCTCCTTATGTTCGATTAATTGCGAATGAGCACGGAAGAAAAGGAGATGTGATTTCAAATTTTGATATCCGTTTCTTACAACCGAATAAACAAGAAATGCCAACAGGTGTTGTTCATACCTTTGAGCACCTATTAGCCGATCTTTTACGAGACCGCTTAGAAGGAATTATCGACATCTCTCCTTTTGGATGCCGTACAGGATTCCACTTGATTTTATGGGAAGAACGATCACCTGAAGACATTGCTCGCGCATTGAAATCAACGCTAGAAGAAATCGTTGAGAAGATTCAATTCAAAGATATTCAAGGCGTCTCCGCCGTTCAGTGTGGAAACTACCGTGACCATTCATTATTTGGCGCAAAAGAATACGCCAAACAAGTATTGAAACAAGGTATTAGTATCGATCCTTTCGAGAGAAAAATCATTTAACCACTCATTCAGTAAGAAACATTAGACACCTAGACTGGAGGAACTCCCCATATGAAATTAAAAACGATTGCTAAATCCCTTATCGCTCTCTCTACTGCATTCGTCTTAGGCGCTTGCGGAAATAACACTGCTTCAAGCTCTCAAGCTTCGCAAGGCTCAGAGACTTCAAGCAGTGAACCTAAAACCGTTAAAATTGCTTCCGTTGGTTCTGATGCGGATATATGGAGACATATTGCCGAGTCTGAACAAGCTAAAAAAGCAGGCCTTAAAATCGAAGTACAAGAAATTAACGGTGGCGTGCCATTGAACGAAAGTGTGGCTGACGGAACAGTCGATGCCAACGCATTCCAATCCATTGGGTACTTACAAGGATTTAACGAAGCGAATTCCAACAAACTCGTTCCAATCGGTACAACTTATATCGAACCAATGGGGCTTTACTCTAAGAAGGTGAAAAGTCTAAACGACTTACCAAACGGTGCAAAAATTGCACTTCCAGATAGTCCATATAATGCGACTCGTGCCCTTCGTTTATTAGAAAGTGCCGGACTGATTAAACTGTCTAGTTCTTTCAAAGACGGAACGGGGACTACCAGTGATATCGTTGAAAACAAGAAAAACTTTGAGTTCTTAATGATTGATGATACGACTAGCGTACGTGTCTTAGACGATGCTGATTTAATCGCAATCGGAAACACCATCGCACTTGAAGGTGGATTAAATGTATTAAAAGATGCTTTATTCTATGAAAAAGCGGATGAATCAACCATTAATAGTATCAATGTAATTGTTGTGAAGGCAGAGAATGCCAAAAATCCAGAAACCTTAAAACTAGTGGAGCTGTATCATGATCCAGAGATTCAAAAATGGATTTCAGAAAAATTCGACGGAACTAAAGTGGAAGTGAATAAACCAATTTCTGAAGTATGGGGGAAATAATTCATGAAGATTGCGATTGTTGCTGCCATGAAAGAGGAACTCCTTCCGTTTGAAGAGCACTTTTCTCCAGGAAACGTCATCTTTTCAAAAGGGCCTATTCGTATTTTAGAAGTACATGAGAATCTGATTCTTGTTCAATCTGGTATTGGAAAAGCGAATGCTGCCGCGGCTGCCGCTTGGTTATGTGATAAAGTCCATCCTGATCTCATCATTAACACGGGAACTACAGGAAGCTTTAATCCAGAATTAGGCTTAGCAGACGTGATTGTCTCTACGAAATTTGCCTATAGCGATGTGGATGCGACCGGATTCGACTACGCATGGGGACAAGTCCCTCAAATGCCAGCCAATTACCCTGTCGATGTAAAATTACAACAAAAAGTGCTCACGCTTCTTCGCGAACAAGTCCAAACCTTCTCGGTCCATAGCGGATTTATTGCTACAAGCGATTCTTTTATGAGTTCGGTTGATGCTGTTGCAAACATTCGCGCCAAGTTGCCAGATATTACAGCTAGCGACATGGAAGCAGCGCCGATTGCGCAAGTGGCTAGTTTCTATGATATCCCTGTATTGAACATCCGTGGCATCAGCGATCATGTAGGGAAAGAGGCACCGGATACTTTTGAGGAAACCCTTGAAAAAGCTTCTCAAAACGCATTCGAAGCAGTACGGATACTTGTTGAAAACTTCTTATAAATCTTCCTAGATATACGTAAACGCTAAACCCAAAAAGGAGCCAGACTACTTGATATGTACCCCCTTTACTGGACAAACCAG
>NZ_KV786415.1:0-80794 GCF_001806915.1 Granulicatella sp. HMSC30F09
ATTAATTGTCTAACTTTTTGGGGTCAGTACACATTGTCCAACGGTTTTTTAAATGATAAAGAAAAATCCATATAAAAATGACATTACAATTAAATACCAATGTAAGTATGTAAATTGTCGATTAACAGAAAATTCTTTTCGATAGTATATTTGATATAAAATTGGAATCAATAAAGATAATGAGAATAAAATGGTTCCCAAAATACTGAAGGAGCCTAGATACCAGACAAAGTAGATTATTGTTCCAATTAGCCAAGAAAGACTAAATAAAACAGTACAAATTGCTACTACTGGACCATAGTGTCTTTTTCCTTCTCTAATCTCTATCAAACGTGATTTGACATGAGAAACATATAATCCAAATAAAATATATTGGAATAATTGAATGCCAATTTCTTTAGAAACCGCACCACTTAAAATAAACAAAGTGATGAAATTTCCCAAATAATATTTTGAAATACTATTTAAAAATGAATGATAAATATAAAACATATCATTTGTCTTCAATTCAAACAAGTGACCGTGGTTCAGTATCACTATTAAAAGTAAAAGAAGAACGATTCTTAAAGCTACATTTTGATAAAAATAGACTAGAAGAGAAAGTAGCAGTATATCTGTAATGGCTATAAAAATCCATCTTTTCAATTCTGGATGATTGGCAAATTTTCTAAATGAATTTTCTTGCAAATAAATAATGACAAAGAACAAAAACAATACTGAAAAATGAGTAAAGTGAAATTGTTGTTGTCTTACAGCAAGAAGAAGTCCGATTAAACAATATCCTAAAGGAGCTAAAATAAAATTCAGCCAAGGAGAGGTTAGTTGATGTAAGATGTTCGAAACGGACATAGACTGTGGTTCGTTGTTCATAAAAATACCTCATTCTTAATTATAGTTTAATGATATGGAATAATGCTGTTCTTGTCAAGATGAGGGGATTTAAAGGTATTTTTTAGATTCTTCAAAAAGAAAACTATTTCTTTAAAATGAAATCGATGAAAACTTTTTCTATATATGTTCAACCTTTCATTTGATGAAAATGTGAATATATCGAATATTTAACAATTATAATATGTTAATTGTTGTGTTAATGTGATAATATGAACATATAAATCATTGATTTATTACCAGCAAATCAAGAAAAGAGGATTAAATATGAAAAAAACCAGAAAAATTACCTTTTTATCGTTCTTATTAGTATTTTTAGCAGCACTCTTCTCCTTAACTTCACGAAATGCTTCTGCGGATACCTCTCCGACAGTTACTGGTAATTTAGCTGATGCCATAACTAGTTTAAGTATTTCTAATAATGAAGGCGGAAAGTTGGACTGGGATTTAGCACAATGGGCTACTTTTAGAATTAATGCTACATTTGATTTAAGCGATAAGGATGTTAAAGCAGGAGACAAGACGATTTTAACAGTTCCTGATGCATTGATTATTACTTCGACTAGCTTTGAAATTCGAGATGTCAATACAAAAGAAGTGATTGCACATGCAACAGTGGATGCCAATAATAAAACTTTAACCTTAGAGTATACGGATTATGTGGAAAAGCATTCAGATACAAATGGTAAATTCTTCTTCTATGCTAGAGTAGATTTCAAAAAACACCCACAAGCTGGAGAGATTTCGATTGATCTAACCGTAAATAAAGAAACAAAAGTCGCTGGAAAAATCAAATTCAAAGGCATTGGAGATGGAAATCCAACACTTTTCACAAAAACTAGTTGGGTAAACAATACAGACTATAAAACTGTTTCCTACAATATTTCTATTAACCGAACAAAGCAGAATTTAAAAGAAGTTACAATAGAAGATCAATTACAATACCATAATGCTTCTTATGTGAAAGATAGTATTCGAATTTATAAAGGAAAATTTAATTACGTAAATGGTGAATGGCAATTCACAGACAGAACAGATGTCACAAGTCAACATAAAATTACTTTTGGTGCAGATGGAAAGTCTTTTGTTGTTGAACTAGGAGATATTAGTGAAACAGATCAATATCGTATATCATATGATGTCAGATTAAACTATTCTCCTTTAGACGGAGAACTGTTGAAAAATGATGCGAAATTAAAAGCTAAGGGAATTGTTCAGAATGAAGTTACAAATGCTTCTGCTGTGCAAGTAGCTGGAGGCTCTGGAATTGGTTATGTATTCACCATTAATGTTCATAAAGTAGATGATGAAAATAAACCATTAGCTGGAGTGAAATTTAAATTGACTCGATTAAGAAATAATCAAGTAATTGGAGAATATATCACAGATTCTAATGGAAACATCACGGTACCTTCATTATTAAAAGATAAATATACACTTACAGAAGTTGAAACACTTCCAGGATATAAAATTGAAACACCTGAAACAGTTGTAAATATTGCTGATTTTGCAGCTGATAGAACAGTTACAAAAACAATTGTAAATCCAAAACAACAAACAACAACCACAACAACTACAACTACAACATCTACTACGACTACGACTTCTACAACTACAACATCAACAACTGAAGAGGCTACAACAGTAACGACTACAACAGAATCTCCTTCAACGACAACAGAAGTCCCAAGTACTGTTGAAACGACAGAGAACACTACAACTACTGAAGAAAAACCAGAATTGCCTAATACTGGTACTTCGAATTATAATATTCTAGTTTTAATAGCCGGTTTATTCTTAGTGACTTCATTTGTAGTTATTCGTAAAGAACAAAATTAATGATGATTTAATATGTAAAGCCTAGGTTTATACTTAGGCTTTTTTATTAAGTTTAAAATTTGTATTTAAGTCGATTATAAATTTCCATTGAGTACTTAATGATAATTGATTTTACTATCATTTTTTTATAAAAGTGCTATAATAGGAAAAGTTAAAAATGATATTCCCGAAAGGATGCACCATGTGTAGATGCCTTGTAACCGGAATTGAATGGGGGAAAAAGAAATGGAAAAAATTTTATTTACATCGGAATCCGTAACAGAAGGACATCCCGATAAAGTTGCAGACCAAATTAGTGATGGTATTTTAGATGCCATTCTTGCTCAAGATCCAACGGCTCGTGTAGCCTGTGAGACAGTAGTAAATACTGGTTTAGTCGTTTTAGTAGGAGAAATCACAACGAGTGCGGTAGTTGATTACCAACAAGTTGCTCGTGATACGATTCGTAAAATAGGATACACTGACCGCAAGTATGGATACGATGCTGATGCAGTTGCGGTTATGGTTTCTTTAGACAAGCAATCACCAGATATTGCAATGGGGGTTGACGATGCATTAGAAACTCGTGGACAATCTGAAGAGTTTGGAGCAGGAGACCAAGGTTTAATGTTTGGTTACGCTACAAATGAAACGAAGTCTTATATGCCACTGCCAATTGATTTAAGTCATAAGTTAGCTTATCAACTAGCGAAAGTTCGTAAAGAGAAACAATTAGATTACTTAGGTCCAGATGGAAAAGTTCAAGTAACAATTGAATATACTCCTGAACATAAAGTAAAACGTATTGATACAATTGTTGTAAGTACACAACATGATGAAGAGATTTCTCAAGAGCAAATCAGAAAGGACGTACTTGAGTATGTTGTAAAACCAGTCGTACCTTCTGAATTACTTGACGATGACACACGTTACTTCATTAATCCGACTGGTAAATTCGTTATCGGTGGACCTGTTGGAGACTCAGGATTAACTGGACGTAAAATTATCGTAGATACTTACGGTGGTTATGCACGTCATGGTGGTGGAGCTTTCTCTGGTAAGGATTCTACAAAGGTAGACCGTTCTGCAAGTTATGCAGCTCGTTATATTGCAAAAAATGTTGTTGCAGCAGGTCTTGCTGAAAAATGTGAAATTCAATTAGCGTATGCGATTGGAGTAGCACAACCAGTTTCGATTGCTGTAGATACTTTTGGAACTAACCACGTACCAGAAGATAAAATCATTGAAGTCATTCGTAAAGAGTTCCGCTTAACTCCAAAAGGAATTATTGAAACACTAAACTTACGTAGACCTATCTATCAACAAACAGCAGCTTATGGTCATTTTGGTAGAACAGATATTGAGCTTCCATGGGAACAACTAGATAAAGTTGAGGAATTAAAAGCTTATTTTGCTTAAACGATCATGAAGAAAGCCAACCTCAATGAGGTTGGCTTTTCATTTAAAGTAGAAAATTATCATATATGATAATTTTCTACTTTTTTTCTATGACATAACAAATTGGTGGGCAGTTGATTTGATTGATAAATTGATATTTTAAAACGGACCATTCCTTTTGAGAAAGAGCTGAAATGAGTTCTTCAACAGCATCCTTTTCTTCTAACCCACCGTCATGACCATAGTAGGAAACGATGATTATTTTTCCATATTTTTCTAATCGCTCCAGCAAAATTTGGATGGCTTCCAGAGTAGAAGAGGGAATTGTGATGATTTTTTTATCACTTCCAGGTAAATAACCAAGATTAAAAATTGCTAATCTAACATACTCGTCTTGTTCTAAATAGTTTGAAATATTCGCGTGAGAGTCTAGAATACAAGTCACTTTTGGG
Source organism: Granulicatella sp. HMSC30F09 (assembly GCF_001806915.1). Taxonomy (NCBI): domain Bacteria; kingdom Bacillati; phylum Bacillota; class Bacilli; order Lactobacillales; family Carnobacteriaceae; genus Granulicatella; species Granulicatella sp. HMSC30F09. Next base: position 4,557 of record NZ_KV786415.1, read on the forward strand.
GCTAAGTCATATTTTTGTAATAATTGTCTTGTTTGTAAAATAGCTGTTTCTTGAATATCAAAAGATAAAATTTTTGAAGTCGAATCTATATGTTGTGCCAAAAAAAGTGTGTCATGTCCATTTCCTGCGGTTGCGTCGATAAATAGTCCATTTTCTAAATTTGCGGAAAGTATCATTTCGTGGCTAAATTGTTGAGCGTTCTTCAAAACAAACACCTCTTAAGTAAAATTTTACAATTTGTTACATAATTTTTACGGATATTAAGAGTATACGACGTTTTGCGTGTTCGCGCAACGTTCCCCTACACATTCAATTTTATCCTACTATAATGGATTACGAATTAGTTTTTAGATGGAGGATAAAAGGATGACAGAAACAAAACACGAAAGATATTTACGTTTAAAAAAAGAAAAACAAATGAAGGCTTTAAAAGCTGCAAATAAAAATTTACAAAAGACAGTTGCAGTTGTTGGAGCAACTACGGTAGCAGGTTTAGCATTAGCGCCAAAATCTCATGCATATACTGTACCTACCAATCAAGTACAAACTCCTGCACAACGATTCTTAAATAAGATTATTCCTGCAGCTCAACAAGCTACTGAAGGTAAAGATGTCTATACTTCAGTAATGATCGCACAGGCAGCTCTAGAATCTGCATGGGGAACAAGTGCGTTAGCTTCTGAACCAAACCATAACTTATTTGGTGTAAAAGGGAACTATAATGGTCAATCTGTCAATATGTATACTTTAGAAGATGCTGGAGCGCAAAACTACTACGGTATTCATGATAATTTTAGAAAATATCCATCATACAAAGAATCAATGGATGATTATGTAGACAAAATTGTTAATGGGATTAAAGGAGCTCCAATGTTCTATTCTGGTGCATGGAAGAGCCGTACAAATAGCTATCAAGATGCTACACGTTATTTAACTGGCCGTTATGCAACGGATACTGCGTATTATGCTAAATTAAATCGTATCATTGAACAATTTGGATTGACAAAATATGATAATGGAACTGCAACGGCTATCGCAGCGTCAATTGAAGAGAAATCTTCAATTGGAGGGCAATATACTGTTCAAGCAGGGGATACATTATATGCTATCAGCCGTAAATCGGGTGTTAGTGTAAATCAATTATTGTCTTTAAATGGATTATCATTAAATTCAGTGATTCGTCCAGGACAATCTTTATCATTAGGAAATAATACAAAACAAACTACTAATACAGTAGTATCAACTCCTGTAAGTACTACATCTGTTTCAAAAGCAAATGGTACTTATACCGTAAAAGCTGGTGATACCCTATATGGTATCAGCCGTAAATTTGGGATGAGCTTATCGCAATTAATTTCATCCAATGGAATTTCTACATCAAGTATCATTCGCCCAGGACAAACATTACGTGTAGTTGGTGGTGAAGCTTCTGCTACAGTAGTTAGAACATCTACTTCTACAGCTCGTACAGGCGGTGGAAACTATGTTGTCCAAGCGGGAGACACTTTATACAGTATCGCTCGTCGTTCAGGAATGAGTTTAAATTCATTATTAACATTAAATGGTTTATCTCAATCATCTATCATTTATCCTGGTCAAAGTTTAACAGTGAGTCAATCAGAAGGAAACTTAGCAACTCCAGTAAGTACTAAATCAATTAGCGCATCTTCAGTGGTATCAACTTCTGGAACGTATACTGTAAAAGCAGGGGATACATTATATAGTATTGCTCGTCGTTCAGGTGTGAGCTTGAATTCGTTATTATCATTAAATGGACTATCTCAATCTTCAGTGATTCGTCCTGGTCAAACACTAAACGTTTCAGGAGCTTCAAATGCAACAGTTGCTACTCCAGTAAGTACCGCTAGTCAAGCAACTTCAACTTCAGGGACCTATACTGTAAAAGCAGGAGATACTTTATATCGTATTGCTCATAATCATGGAATTTCATTAAGAACATTACTTTCAGTGAATGGATTATCAGAAACTAGTACAATCCGTCCAGGTCAACAATTAGTAGTGTCAGGTTCAGCACAAACAACTGCCTCATACTCATCAACACAAGCCGTTTCTTCTGGGGCTAAAACTCATACAGTTAAAGCAGGAGAAGGGTTATGGCGTATTGCCAGAACTTACGGACTTTCATTAGAACAATTAAAAGCTTTAAACGGCTTAACTTCAAACGTTATCCGAGTTGGTCAAGTGTTGAAAGTTTCAAAATAATCTGCTAGAATAATACTCACAAAAGCAGATAGAGGAATAGTAAGTTTCTTTGAAAGTTGTAGAGAGTGCATGGTTGGTGAAAATGCATCAATTCGATAAACTGAACTCGCCTTTTTAGCCGAACTCTGAAAGATTAGTAAGAGTTTCCGCCTCGCCAGCGTTACAGGTAAGAAGAGTAAAATAATTAGGTGGTAACACGTATTGCGTCCTATCTGTCAATGACAGGTGGGGCGTTTTTAATTATGAAAGGAGTGAATCAGATGACATTTAATCATCTAGAAATCGAGCCCAAATGGCAAAAATATTGGAAAGAACATCATACATTCAAAACAACAGAAGATCCTTCTAAGAAAAACTTCTACGCATTAGATATGTTTCCATATCCATCAGGACAAGGACTTCACGTAGGTCACCCAGAAGGTTATACAGCCACTGATGCTGTTTCCCGTATGAAACGTGCACAAGGGTACAATGTTCTTCATCCAATGGGATGGGATGCGTTTGGACTTCCTGCAGAGCAATACGCTCTTGATACAGGGAATGACCCGGCAGAATTCACGAAAGTAAACGTTGCAAACTTCAAACGTCAAATTAATGAATTAGGATTTAGTTATGATTGGGACCGTGAAATTAACACAACGGATCCAGAGTACTATAAATGGACACAATGGATTTTTACAAAGTTGGTTGAAATGGGATTAGCATATGAAGCTGAAATCCCCGTTAACTGGTGCCCAGCACTTGGAACGGTACTTGCTAACGAAGAAGTAATCGATGGTAAGAGTGAACGTGGAGGACATCCTGTTTACCGTAAACCAATGAAACAATGGATGCTTAAAATTACTGCTTATGCGGATCGTCTATTAGAAGATTTGGATGAGTTGGATTGGCCAGAAAGCATTAAAGATATGCAACGTAACTGGATTGGCCGTTCAGAAGGGGCTCAAGTTCGTTTCAACGTAAAAGGAACAGACGAAAGTTTTGAAGTGTTCACGACACGTCCGGACACATTATTTGGAGCGACTTACAATGTATTAGCGCCAGAACACGAATTGGTTCAAAAGATTGTCACTCCTGAACAAAAAGAAGCAGTGGATGCTTATATTGCTGCTGTTTCTACAAAATCTGACTTAGAACGTACAGAACTTTCTAAAGAAAAAACAGGGGTATTCACTGGAGCGTATGCGATTAACCCAGTAAACGGAAAAGAAATTCCAATCTGGATTGCAGACTATGTATTAAGTACTTATGGTACAGGTGCCATTATGGCCGTTCCAGCTCATGATGAGCGTGACTATGAATTTGCAAAAGTATTTGGATTAGACATTATTCCAGTAATTGAAGGCGGAAATGTTGAAGAAGAAGCATACACTGGTGATGGTGTACATATTCATTCAGATTTCCTGGATGGATTGAATAAAGCGGACGCCATCGCAAAAATGAATGCATGGCTTGAAGAAAATGGCGTAGGAGCAGCAAAAGTAAGCTATCGTCTACGTGACTGGTTGTTCTCTCGCCAACGTTATTGGGGAGAACCAATTCCAGTTATCCACTGGGAAGATGGCACAATGACAACAGTTCCTGAATCTGAATTACCATTAGTATTGCCAAAAACGGATAAAATTCGTCCTAGTGGTACTGGTGAATCTCCACTGGCTGCAATTGAAGACTGGCTGTATGTCACAGACCCTGTAACAGGTAAAAAAGGTCGCCGTGAAACAAATACAATGCCACAATGGGCAGGTAGTTCATGGTACTTTGTACGTTATGTTGACCCACATAACAAAGAAAGAATTGCGGATCCGGAAAAAGTAAAACAATGGTTACCAGTTGATTTATATATTGGTGGTGCAGAGCATGCCGTTCTTCACTTACTATATGCTCGTTTCTGGTATAAAGTGTTATACGATTTAGGCGTTGTTCCTAACAAAGAACCATTCCAAAAATTATTTAACCAAGGAATGATTCTAGGTGAAGGTAATGAGAAAATGTCTAAATCTAAAGGGAATGTTGTAAACCCTGATGATGTTGTTCGCGAATATGGTGCGGATACATTACGTGTCTATGAAATGTTCATGGGACCACTGGATGCATCGATTGCATGGAGTGAAAAAGGACTTGAGGGTAGCCGTAAGTTCTTAGATCGCTTCTGGAGATTGATGATCGACGACAACGGTAAAATGCGCGACCGTATTACAAAACTAAATGATGGTAAATTGGATAAAGTGTACCATCAAACAGTGAAGAAAGTAACAGAAGACTTCGAAGAGTTGCATTTCAACACTGCAATTTCTCAAATGATGATCTTCGTCAACGAAGCATATAAAGCAGATGCATTACCATTTGACTATATGAAAGGTCTAGTACAATTGATTGCGCCATTAGCACCACATATGGCTGAAGAAATCTGGAGTAAATTCGGATTCACAGAATCAATTAGCTACGAACCATGGCCAACTTACGATGAATCTAAATTAGTGGAAGACGAAGTTGAAGTGATTTTCCAAGTGAATGGAAAAATTAAAGCACGCGTAATGGTTCCAACAGACGCAGATGCGGCTGCTCTTGAAGCATTAGCTAAAGAGCATGATGCGGTGAAATCTGCCATCGAAGGAAAAACAATCCGCAAAGTGATCGCTGTTCCAGGGCGTTTAGTAAACATCGTTGCGAACTAATAGATTCTGAAAGGATAGTAGAATGATTTATTTTGATAATGCAGCAACAACGAAAATTTATGATGATGCATTAACGAGCTATGTTCAAGTTAGCCAAAAGTTCTTTGGAAATCCATCAAGCTTACACCAATTAGGAGTCGATGCCTATCAAGTGTTGATAAAAGCTAGAGCACAAGTGGCTAGTTTATTATCCGTTCTACCTGAGGAGATTTTCTTCACCTCAGGCGGAACTGAATCGAATAACTGGGCTATAAAAGGAACAGCTTTAGAAAAATCCGTATTTGGGAAGCATATCATCACGACAAAGATTGAACATCCGTCTGTCCTTCAAACGTGTAAGCAATTAGAGCGCTTCGGGTTTGAAGTGACTTATTTAGATGTCGATTCTAAAGGGATTGTTAGTGTTGACCAATTAAAAGAGAACCTTCGTAAAGATACGATTTTAGTAAGTGTGATGGCTGTCAATAATGAAGTCGGAGCAGTTCAACCGATTGCTGAAATTGCTAAAGTACTAGAGGAATACCCATCGATTCATTTTCATGTCGACGCTGTTCAAGCAGTAGAATGCGCAAGTCAGCTGCTAGCCATTGGACGTATTGATTTGTTGAGCCTTTCTGCGCATAAATTCCATGGACCAAGAGGCGTTGGGATTATGTATAAGAAATTTGGACGTAAGATTCAAGCGCTCTTAACAGGTGGCGGACAAGAAAAAGGAGAACGTAGTACAACGGAAAACCTTCCAGGTATTGTAGCGACTACAAAGGCGTTACGCATGTCTTTAGAAGAAAAATCCGTTACAAGTGAACTTCGCAGCCAATTATGGAAAGAGCTTGTTACAAAACCAGAGATTCGCATCTTCTCACCTGAAGATGGAGCAAGTCATGTATTATGCTTTGCTATTAAAGGTGTTCGTGGAGAAGTCGTTGTTCATGCTTTTGAAAATCATGGTATTTATATTTCTACGACTTCTGCTTGTTCAAGTAAAAAAGCAGATTCATCAAGCACACTTTATGCGATGAATGTGCCAACTGAATGGGCAACAGGAGCCGTTCGAGTAAGCTTCTCAAACGACAACACGAAAGAAGAAGTTGAACAGTTTATCAATGTTCTGCATCAGTTAATGAAACAATTTTCGTTTTTAAAATAAAAGGAGGAAATCGTTGAAAACTAGAATTTTGATTCGCTATGGTGAACTTTCTACAAAGGGTAGAAACAAGAAAATGTTCACTCAAAAATTAGCGTCAAATATTAAAAAAGCCTTAGTAGACTTTCCTCAGGTAAAGGTGATTCCTGATTATGACTTTATGTATTTAGATTTACATGAAGCACCTGAAGAAGCAGTCATCGAAAAGGTAAAACCAATTTTTGGGATTCAATCAATTTCACCAGTCTATATTATTGAAAAAGATATGGAAGTGGCTAAAAAAGTGGTTCTTGACTTATTGAGTCAAGAAAATCTTGAAGGTAAGACGTTTAAAATTATGACAAAACGCTCGGATCACACATTCGAGATGGATACGAATCAAATCAATCTATTCTTAGGAGATGCTGTTCTTGAAGCATTTCCAGATATCAAAGTTCAATTAAAACAACCAGATATTACAGTTCGTATCGATGTGCGCCGTGAACACTTAATGGTGAGTCTTAAGACCATCCCAGGGGCAGGCGGACTTCCTGTTGGAACAAGTGGTCGAGTGATGCTCATGTTATCTGGGGGGATTGATTCTCCAGTAGCTGGGTATCTTGCGATGAAACGTGGGATGGAAATTCAATGCGTACACTTTGCAAGTCCACCATATACAAGTCCTCAAGCGCTTGAGAAAACAAAACTTTTAGCTGCAAAAATTGCTCGTTTTGGAGGAAGTATCCAATTTCTAACGGTACCTTTTTCAAGAATTCAAGAGGAAATCAAGAAAAGTGTACCGGAAGCGTATTTAATGACGATTATGCGTCGTTTTATGCTTCGAATTACTGATGAGCTTCGTAAAAATGCGAAAGCTCTTGCGATTGCTAATGGGGAATCGGTGGGGCAAGTGGCTTCTCAAACATTAGAGAGCATGGTGGCGATTAATGATGTTACAAATACACCAATTATTCGTCCAGTAGCTACAATGGATAAACTTGATATTATTAAAGTTGCAGAAGAAATTGATACATTCGAGTTATCGATTCAACCGTTTGAGGATTGTTGTACGGTATTTGCACCGCCAAGTCCTAAGACAAAACCGAAACTTGAAAAAGCGCGTCAGTACGAAGCGCGTCTTGATGTAGAAGGGTTAATTAAAGAAGCCGTTGAAGGAACAGTGATTGAGGAAATTACTGCCAATTACACAACCGCCGTTGAAACGACTCAACAAGAGATTGACGATTTATTTTAAAATAAAAAGAAGCGATGGCTATTCCTGATGGAGTAGCATCGCTTCTTTGGTTTATTGGAAGTATTCTTTTAGGGCGTTTGCTATACTTTTTGCGATATTTTCTTGATATTCTTGAGAAGAAATCACTTTATTATCACCTTGATTGTTTAAGTATCCAAGTTCTAGAAGAATAGACGGACGAGCATTATCTCTTAATACCATGAAGTTTTGGAATCTGCTTCCTTGGTTTTTAAGAGGTAAGTTACGTGATAAATACTTATTAATGGTTTGACTGAGATTTTCACTTTTATCGCTATAATAATAGGTTGTAGTTCCACTAGCGCTATCGACTTCCGCAGAATCAAAGTGAATACTAATAAATGCATTTGCATTATTTTTATTACTAATTTCAGCACGATCTGCTAAGGAAACGGAACTATCGTCAGTTCTAGTTAAAATAACTTTTGCACCTAACGCTTCTAATTCTTTCTTAACTAAGAAAGCAGTTGAAAGTGTGTGATCAGCTTCATGCTTTTCACTAAAGTTTACTACAGCACCAGGATCATCTCCACCGTGACCAGGGTCAATGACAATAGTTGCATTTTTAATTCCTTGTGGGAGGGCGTCATCTGTTTCTATCCCTGCGAAGTTTGCGGTGACTAACCAATATGGTATATATCCATATTTTCCATTGCCTACAGAAACTTTGTAGAAATCTCCCTCTCTATCTTCATATACAAATTGCGTTCCTTTATCTACCGTTCCAATTAAATCTGAAGTGATAGATGATTGAGAGTAGATTGGAGTTTCTTTTAGCTTCGTTACAAACATTTTATTGGAATCAATAGTCGTTGGAAGCCCAGCTTGTTTATTCAATATTTCTTGTATTAATTCAATTGTATAGTTCGAAGAATCGCTATCTACATATCCTTCAGTCTCTTTATAGCGGATTTTTAAAGTTTTATCAGAAACGTCTTCAAGAAGATAGAAAATCTCACCATCGGGAATCGTCCCAATTTCTTTAGTGTTTTTTTCGGCAGTTTGATAAATCTTCAAACCTCCATTTGCATAACCTTTCATTAAGGTTGTTAGTAAGATGGTGTCATTTTCTTCCACATATCCAATTTGTTCATTATACTGAACTTGTATCCACCCGTTGTCTAGTTTATGTAGAGACAATAAATACTGTCCTTGAGAGATTTCACCTATTGGGATTGACTTTGAATCCATCTTTTGATAAACCTGCACGTTCGAAGAACCAGTATTTACAGCAAACTGAACAATTTTATTTTTTACTCTTGAAGTTGTCTGTGTGGTAGAGTTTGTATTTGAATTCTCTACGACCGTTTGACGCGAATTGTTTTCATTTGTAGAAGCAGTTTTTTCACTGACTAATGGATAGGCAATTAACCAAAGTGTTAATAATATAAAAATGAAAGCTATGAATTGTTGTGTATTTTTCTTTTTAAATAAATGCAATAATGAATCCATAGAGACTCCTTTAAAATTAAGTATTTCTATTTCATTATAACAATAAAACCCTTATTTGTGTATAAAAAGTTGCTTTGAACTTGATTGTAGTCGAATTTATTAGGTACAATAAAAAAGAATAAGAGCAAATTGGAGGTTTGACATGTTAATTGGATCTCATGTTTCAATGAGCGGTAAAGATATGCTATTAGGATCTGCTAAGGAAGCCTTTAGTTACGGGGCAAATGTTATGATGGTGTATACGGGAGCTCCGCAAAATACCAGAAGAAAACCAATAGAAGAATTAAATGCTGAAATAGGCAAGAAATTTATGGCTGAAAATGGAATCAAGGAAGTTGTCGTTCACGCTCCCTATATTATTAACTTAGCTAATACAACAAAAGAAGGATATATTGATTTTGCAATTGATTTTTTGAAAGAAGAATTGAGACGTGCTGAAGCAGTCGGAGCTACACAAGTTGTTTTACATCCAGGCTCTCATGTAGGTGCTGGTGTTGACGTTGGATTGAATCAAATAATTTATGGTCTAAACCAAGTAATAACAAAAGACCAAACAGTTCAAATCGCTTTGGAAACAATGGCTGGAAAAGGAACGGAGTTAGCTCGTACGTTTGAAGAACTAGCTCGTATTATTGATGGCGTGACGTACAATGAACACTTATCGGTTACATTTGATACTTGTCATGTTCATGATGCTGGATACGATATTAAAAACGATTTATCGGGAGTATTGACACAGTTCGATAAAACGGTAGGACTTGATCGTATTAAAGTTCTTCATATCAACGATTCTAAAAATCCTGTGGGTGCTCATAAAGATAGACACGAAAATTTTGGGTTTGGAGAAATTGGATTTGATGCGTTAATGAATGTTATTCAAGTCCCAGAATTTAAAAATCTCCCTAAAATTCTTGAAACTCCATGGATTAAAGTGGAAGATAAAGTTCAGATTGCGCCATACAAGAAAGAGATTGAAATGATTCGTTCTGGAAAATTTGATTCACATTGGATTGAAGAGTTATTAAATCAGGAAAGAAGGAAATAATATGCATTCACAGGATCATTGTTGTGGTCACGAACATTGTGAGCACCATCATGAACATCATCATAGCCACTCACATAATCATGTGGAAGAAGCATTAGAGATTCTAAAAGAAGCGGGCTACAAGCACACGAATAAACGCCAACGATTGGTTGAAATTTTAAATGATGCGAATCGTTACTTGTCAGCAAAGCAAGTACAAGAGTTAGTTGCTTCAGAGTTTCCACAATTAAGTTATGATACAATTTATCGTAATTTATATACCTTTGTACAATTGAATATTTTAGAAGAAACAGAACTAAATGGTGAGAAATTATTTAGATTCCGGTGCCAAACACATGGACATCATCATCATTTCATTTGTGAAAAGTGTGGTAGTACAAAAGAAATAGATATGTGCCCAATGGACTTCTTCCAAGATCAATTAGAAGGTTGTGAAATTCACTCTCATCGATTCGAGATTTTTGGACTTTGCGAAAAATGCGCAACTAAAGCATAAATTAAGGTTTTCCTAAAAAAGTTCATAGGCAGTATAGAAGTTGATTGACATTTTAGCGAACCTTTCTTATAATAAAAAAAGGACATTTCGTTTGTTTGGTTATTCTATTCAAAAGAAAACAGTTACTTTTAAATGCTCGGAGGGAGGGAATAGGATATGTCAAAAACAGTTGTTCGTAAAAACGAATCACTTGATGATGCTCTTCGTCGCTTCAAACGTACTGTTTCTAAAACCGGAACTTTACAAGAGGCTCGCAAACGTGAGTTTTATGAAAAACCAAGTGTAAGACGTAAGAAAAAATCAGAGGCAGCTCGTAAACGCAAGTTCTAGTCAACTCTGTGTATCATATGACTATGTCAGGCTGGGGCTATAGGTCCCAGTCTTTTTTTATCAATCAAACGAAATACAAGAATGGAGAGAGAATAATGTCATTAAAAGAAACGATTAACAACGATATTAAAACAGCGATGAAAGCAAAAGATAAAGAAACGTTAGCAGTTTTGCGTATGATTAAAACAGCAATTCAAGCGGCTGAAATTGACAAAAAATCAGAGCTAACAGCTGAAGAAGAATTAACTATTCTATCTCGTGAAGCCAAACAACGCCGTGATTCGATTGTTGAATTTGAAAAAGCAAATCGCCCAGAACTAGTTGAAAAAACACAAGGTGAATTAGTAATTGTTGAAAAGTACTTACCAGCACAACTTTCTTTAGAAGAAGTACAAGCAAAAATTGCTGAAATTGCTGAACAAGTAGGAGCGACAACACAAAAAGAATTCGGTAAATTAATGGGTGCAGTAATGCAAGCACTTAAAGGACAAGCAGACGGTAATGTCATTAAAGAACAAGTAAAAGCACACTTAAATAAATAAGTGTGGATTGGAGGATAACTGATTGGAAAAAGAAACCGTAAAAGCAAGTGTTGAATTAAGCGATAATCCTCAACTAATTCAATTATTTGGTTCTCAAGATCAGAATATTCGTTTTATTGAAGATTCATTCCAAGTACAAATCACTCATCGTGGGGAGCAACTCTTTATTACTGGTGAAGAAGAGAATGTTACTCAAGTTAAAGAACTACTAAACCAGCTTCAAGACTTGATTGCACGTGGGATTAGTATTTCTAAAACAGATATCATCACTGCGGTGAAGATGGCTAAACGTGGTACTTTGGATTACTTTGTTAATTTATATAACGAAGAAATTGGCCGTACATTTGCAGGAAAAGCGATTCGTGCCAAAACATATGGGCAACAACAGTACATTCATGCCATTAAGAAGACTGATGTGGTCTTTGGGATTGGACCTGCCGGAACGGGTAAAACGTTCGTTGCCGTTGTGATGGCTGTTCAAGCATTAAAAAAAGGCGAAGTGAAGAAAATAATCTTGACTCGTCCAGCCGTTGAAGCTGGTGAAAATTTAGGTTTCCTACCAGGAGACTTAAAAGAAAAAGTAGATCCATATTTACGTCCGTTATACGATGCTCTTTATACCGTATACGGTATGGAACATACGAATCGACTCTTAGAACGAGGAGTCATTGAAGTGGCGCCGTTAGCGTATATGCGTGGGCGTACTCTAGAAGATTCATTTATCATTTTAGATGAAGCTCAAAATACAACTAGAGCGCAAATGAAAATGTTCTTAACTCGTTTAGGTTTTGGTTCAAAAATGATTGTCAATGGAGATAAGTCTCAAATTGACTTGCCAAAAGGACATCAAGCCAGTGGTCTTTTAGATGCTGAACGCAAGCTAAAAGGAATCAATGGAATTGTGTTTGTAGAATTTGATGCAGGAGACGTTGTACGTCATCCAATCGTATCTGAAATTATTAATGCATATTCAGCACCAACGGAAACTGAAAAGGAACGAGGTGAAGAAAGTGAGACAAAAGCTCCGTAAGTTTCAAGAAACTTTAGGAATGCTCTATCTACCTGCTTTATTAGGGATGACATTTTTAGTGTTACTCATTTTAGGGTGGAGTAATGTACAGCCAACTTCTTATTCTTTAGAGTTAAATCAAGTTGCTAAAGAAACAATTCGTTCTCCAAGAACAATTGAGGATAAAGAGCAAACCGCAAAAAATCAACAAATGGCGATGGATGGTATTGGAGATATTTATGTTTTTGACCAAACCAAACAACAACAACAAATTGATAAAGTAAAGCAGTTTTTCCAAGCGATTAAAACTGTTGCGGCCAAATCATCAAGCGAAATATTTGGGGGAGATTCAACTACCACAACGACTGGAGAAACATCTACAAAAGTAGCTACAATTCAAGATAGATTAAGCTATTTTAAGAAAAGTTTAGATAGGGAAAATAAAGCCATTCGAGATTTTGCTTTGTATATTAAAGATAGTGTTATTGTTCAGCTTTTATCGGCTAGTTCTGAAAAATTAGAGAGCTATGAGAAGGCTGTAGAAGACGCAACGAAGGAACAAATGGCTTCTTCTATTACAGATTCTAATCTGTTGCAAGCGCAAGAAGTTGCAAAAAGATCTTTGTTTAATGGTGGATTCTCTGATTCAGAACGTGAATTATTAGGACAATTGTTAACCAATAGCATTGTTGCTAATAATGTAGTGGATAAAGATGCAACCAACAGTGCAAAAGAGAATGCAAAGCAAAGCGTCTCAACCGTTAGAATTCTTCAAGGTCAAGTTCTCATCCAAGAAGGACATATTATAACTCAAGAAGATTTACGTATTCTTGAATTACTCGGTATCAATGGAACAACAAACAATTATCATCAACTCTATAGTTACTTGATTTTCCTTGGAATCTTTATCGTTAGTCTTCTAGTATTCTCGCTTCGATATAAAGTGGGAGTTTCAAGTAAAGACTGGGATACCCGGTTAAATGAATTAACAGTGTTTACTTTTGTTTTTTCAATGGGGGCTGTTCTGTTGAAAATTTTATCGTTCTTGCAAAATAGAGGGATTGATTATATTGGTGTTGCTTTTCCAATTGCTGGATTAATCTATCTTATTTATAAATTAACCTCAAAATTTTTCTTTACAATTATTGCGATGTTAGTTTATCCGATTTTAGTCTGGTTTATGTTTGGTAGTGACAATATCAATACTGAAATAGCATTAACAACTGTTTATTTTTCTCTTGCGGCTTGGTTAGGAGTTGTTCAAGAAGTTTATTGGAAAAACTTATCTTGGTTTAAACAATTACTTCTACAAATTGTAATTCCTGTTTCGTTAATGATTCCGTTTGTATTTTTTAGTAATTATGAACTAGTTTCTACTCAATCTGGTTGGTTATTTGCATTTGCAGCGATTAGTGGATTTTTATCATATGTAATCCCAGTCATTTTAATGCCATATTTAACTTATCTTTTTGAGGATAGTTCAGTTCTTTTATGGGCAGAGTTATCTAATCCAAATCAACCTCTGTTAAAAGATTTAATTACAAAAGCACCAGGGACTTATCACCACAGTCTAATGGTGGCTAATATTTCAGCAAACTGTGTTGAGGCAATTGGGGGAGATTCTCAATTAGCGCGAGTAGCAAGCTATTATCATGATATTGGAAAGACAGAGCACCCGTTCTTCTTTATTGAAAACTTGCCTGCGCATATGGAAAGTCCGCATAAAATGATTGGGCCTTATGAATCAAAAGAAATCATTTTTGATCATGTTCGTAAAGGAGTAGAAATCTTAAAAGAACATCAATTACCAAAATCAGTAATTGATATTTGTGCAGAACATCATGGAACTACTTTGATGAAATATTTTTATGCAGAAGCCCTAAAAGAAAATCCGGATGCAATCGAAGAGGATTTCAGATATCCTGGTCCAAAACCTCAGACCAAAGAGTCGGCGGTCATTAATATTGTAGATAGTGCAGAAGCTGCAACTCGAGCGATGAAAGAGCCTACTTTAGAAAAAGTTCAGAATTTGGTTCATTCTATCATTATGAATCGCTTGGAAGATGGCCAGTTTGTAGAATGTGATATTACGATGAAAGAGTTGTCCATTATAGAAAAAAATATTGTGGCTTCTCTAAACGGAACATTCCATTCGCGAATAGAGTATCCAAAAATTGTAAAAAAACCTAGTTAAGAGTTAGTATCCTTTCCTTTAAGATTGTTTAATGAACAATTTTTGGGGAAAGGATCATTTTTATTTAATGTTTAGTTCAACATTCGTCAAAGTTCCAATAATGTAGGGAGTTTGTTAAAATAATAGTGACATGTATAAAGGAGATTTTAAAATGATTATTGAAATTATTGATGAAACAGAAGTAGTTCCAGAAAGTCATCAAGAACTGGTTCATAAGGTGGTATCTTTTGCAGCAGATTTTCTAAAAATACCTCAAACAAAAGAATGTAGTATTTCTTTCGTATCTAGTGAACGGATTCGAGAAATCAATCGTGATTTTAGAAATATCGATAAAGTAACGGATGTTATCAGTTTTGCATTGGATGATGACGATGATGATTTGGCAAGCATGCAGTCAATTATGGAGGAAGATGATAGTTTCGTGACTTCAATTGGAGATATTGTCATCTCTTTAGACCGAGCAAAAGAACAAGCAGAAGATTATGGTCATTCGCTTGAAAGAGAACTTGGATTTTTAGCACTTCACGGATTTTTACATTTAAATGGCTATGACCATCAAACTGAAGAAGAGGAAGCTGAAATGACAGGATTGCAACAAGAAATCTTAGAAGCTTATGGGTTAACTAGAAATGACGGATAGACAAACGGGAAAAAATTCAACCTTTTTGACTTCAATGAAACATGCACTACACGGAATCAAAACAGTTATTCATGAAGAACGGAATATGAAAGCTCATTTGTCCATGGCAGCGTTGGCCATATTGATAAGTTTCATTTCTGGACTAACTGCACTCGAATGGTGTTTTATATTACTTTGTATATTTTTAGTATTAGTCACGGAGATATTAAACACAGTTGTTGAAAATTTGGTAGATTTATTAGTGAAAAAGGAATATCATATTGAAGCTAAAAAGGCAAAAGATATTGCAGCAGGTGGAGTATTGTTAAGCGCAGGTTTTACAGTCGTTATTGCGATGATTATAATTTTGCCAAAATGGATTCATTTTTAAGGAGAGAGTATGACAAAATCATTTAAATCAGGATTTGTAGCGATTGTGGGGCGACCTAACGTCGGCAAATCAACATTTATGAACTATGTGTTAGGTCAGAAGATTGCCATTATGTCTGATAAAGCACAAACCACAAGAAATAAAATTCAAGGAGTCTATACTAAAGATAACGCTCAAATTGTCTTTTTAGATACGCCTGGAATTCATAAACCAAAACATGAGCTTGGTGAATTCATGGTGAAGAGTGCCTATTCTGCTTTAAAAGAAGTGGATGCAGTCTTATTTATGGTCAATGTCAGTGAAAAACGTGGGCCAGGAGACGACTTCATTATTGAAAAGCTAAAAGGAATTAAGACACCGATTTTTTTAGTGTTAAATAAGATTGACCTTGTTACACCAGAAGTGTTATTAGAGCGTGTTGAAAGTTATAAAGATGCACTTGATTTTGCGGGAGTATTCCCAATTTCAGTATTACAAGGAAATAATGTGAACGAATTAATGGAAGCCCTTATAGCAGCTCTTCCTGAAGGTCCACAATATTATCCAGCAGACCAAATAACCGATCACCCTGAATACTTTGTGGTTTCAGAATTAATTCGTGAGAAAATTTTACAGTTAACACAGGAAGAAATCCCTCACTCAGTGGCTGTAACAGTGGATAAAATGCAAAAAGATGAATTTGATAAGGTTCATGTCTATGCAAATATTATCGTGGAGCGAAAATCACAAAAAGGTATTATTATCGGTAAAGGTGGACGTCTCTTGAAAGAAATTGGGACGAGAGCTAGACGAGATATTCAACAATTACTCGGAAATAAGGTTTATCTTGAATTGTGGGTAAAAGTCGAAAAAGATTGGCGTAAACGTAAAAGTAATCTACAAGAATACGGATATAAAGAGACAGATTATAGAGATTAGGATGAAATCAAATGGATTATTACCACTATTTTGATGGAATTGTCATAATGAGACAGACGTACCGAGAAAAAGATATGCTCGTAAAAATTTTGACGAGAGACCACGGAAAGTTGATGTTCTTTTTACGAAATGCACAACAAAGCAATCATCCATTAACGGCTGCAACACAGGTGTTTACAAGAGCGACTTTTCTTGGGCATATTCATCAAAATGGGTTTAGTTTCCTAAAGGATAGTCACGATATTAAGCCTGCAACGATTGTGTTAAATGATGTAAAAGCTCAAGCGGTTTTAGCGTATTTAACACAATTAACAGATGCGGTGATGGATGACCATATTGTGAATAAGACAGTGTTCCAACTGCTTTGGGACGCTATTGAAGCCATTAATAATGGAGTCGATGCAGAAGTAATTTTGCGTTTCTTTGAAATCAAGATTCTACGTTACTATGGAGTCGAGGTGGAATGGCAACATTGCGTCATTTGTAATAGAGATACAGACTTAGTCGATTTTTCAATTCAGAAGCATGGATGCCTGTGCAAGAATCACTTAGACGAAGACGAGTATCGCATGCAGCTTTCTAGAAAGGCATTGTATGTCGCAAGGCAGTTAGCGCTTGTATCTTCTCCAAAACAAATAGGGTCTATTCAGTTATCGAGTGAGACTACAAGTGAGTTAAGACGGTTGTTTGACACCATTATGGATGAGTATGTGGGCATTCGATTGAAGAGCAAAAAATTCTTAGATCAGATGGTCGAGTGGGAAACGTTAATGCAGAAAAGAGAACAAGATTAAGAGTAGCGCAAAACGCTGTCTTTACTTGACTTTTTAAGCAATTATCGGTACTATAGTGAAAGATTAATAGGACGTTGACAGTGAGATTTTTAATGATAAAATGTCAAAGAGAGTATGGGCTGGTGGAATCCATATCATGGTTCATTAAAAATGGCGCACTTGAGTCTATCAACAATGAAGCTTGGTTTTAAACCAAGAAATTAGGGTGGAACCGCGATTAGTCGTCCCTATGTATGCTTTTTGTGTACATAGGGACTTTTTTATTTAGTCAAAGGAGGAAATAGTATGGATTTTACAATGGTCATCCCAGCTTCAGAATTCAGAGATTTTCAATTGAAGGTGGTGTCTTTAGCGCCGATTAAAGTGAGTGTAATCGGTCATGAAGATGAAGTGTTGGAGCAATTCCAAACAAGTGTTAACCATTCAATGTACGGTTTTAAAACAAAAAATGAAGCGATTAAAGAAGTTAAATGTGAAGTGATTCCTGGTGTGATTTATGAATTCTATCCAGTTGTGAATGCACAATAGAAAGGGGAACAATTATGGCAAAAAAATTAAGTGTTCAAGAAATTATTTTAACATTACAAAATTATTGGTCTAACCAAGGGTGCTTGCTTCTTCAAGCATACGATACTGAAAAAGGGGCAGGGACAATGAGTCCTTATACATTCCTTCGCGCGATTGGACCAGAACCTTGGAATGCCGCGTACGTGGAACCTTCTCGTCGTCCGGCAGATGGACGTTACGGGGAAAACCCAAACCGTTTATTCCAACACCACCAATTCCAAGTGGTGATGAAACCATCTCCTGAAAATATTCAAGAATTATATTTAGGAAGTTTAGAAGCTCTAGGAATTAACCCATTAGAACACGATATTCGTTTCGTAGAAGATAACTGGGAAAACCCATCTCTTGGCTGTGCTGGTTTAGGATGGGAAGTATGGCTTGACGGAATGGAGGTCACTCAATTTACATACTTCCAACAAGTTGGTGGATTAGAGTGTTATCCAGTAACGAGTGAAATCACGTATGGTTTAGAACGTCTTGCTTCATACATTCAAGAAGTAGAGAGTGTATATGATTTAGTATGGACTGGAGATGTTAAATATGGGGATATCTTCACTCAACCAGAATATGAACATTCTAAATACGCTTTTGAAGAAAGCAATGCAGAATTATTAATGCAATTATTTACAGACTTTGAAAAAGAAGCCACTGTATTAATGGAAAAAGGTTTAGTGCACCCAGCATATGATTATGTATTGAAATGCTCTCATGCATTTAACTTAATGGATGCTCGCGGAATTATTTCTGCAACTGACCGTGCTGGATTCCTTGGCCGTATTCGTAAGATGGCTCGTACCATCGCGAAAACATTCGTGGCTGAACGTGAAGCATTGGGATTCCCATTATTGAAAGAGAAATAAGAGAGTTTGGAGGAGAAAGAATGACACAATCATTATTATTAGAAATCGGTTTAGAAGAATTACCTGCTCAATATGTTCGTTCAAGTTCAGAACAATTAGCAAAACGTGTAGAAGACTTCTTCAAAGATGAAAACTTAGAATTTGAATCCGTAGAAGCATTTGCAACACCTAGAAGATTAGCGGTTCGTGTAAATGGCTTAGTCGAAGAACAAGCTGACCGCGAAGAAATTTTCAAAGGACCATCACTTGCAATCGCTCAAAAAGATGGAGCATGGACAAAAGCGGCTGAAGGATTTGTTCGTGGTAAAGGTTTAACAACAGATGACATTTATGTGGAAGAAGTGAATGGTGTTGAATACATTCATGTAAAACAACATATCGCTGGTAAATCAACAAAAGAAGTGGTTAAAAACTTATCTTCTGTGATTACAGATATGAAATTCCCAGTGACCATGCGTTGGGCAGCTCATACATTTGAATATTTACGTCCAATTCACTGGATTGTTGCTTTATACGGCAATGAAGTGATCGAAGAAATCGGCGTATTAGACGTAAAAGCTGGACGCGTTTCAAGAGGACATCGATTCCTTGGAAAAGAAGCAACGATTGAAAAACCAGAAAGCTATGAAAAAGCATTGGCTGAACAATTCGTTATCGTGAACCAAGATGAACGTAAAGCATTAGTTCGCAAGCAAATTGAAGAATTAGCTGCTAAGAACAACTGGATTATTCCAATCGATGAAGACTTATTAGAAGAAGTAAGCTCAATCTTAGAATACCCAACAGCATTTGCGGGTACTTTTGATGAAAAATACTTAGTTGTTCCAGAACTAGTATTAGTCACATCAATGAAAGAACACCAACGCTATTTCGTTGTGTATAACCAAGAAAAACAATTATTACCATTCTTTGTTTCAGTACGTAACGGTAATGATTACATGATTGAAAATGTCGCAAAAGGAAATCAAAAAGTATTAACAGCGCGTCTTGAAGATGCTTTATTCTTCTATGAAGAAGACTTAAAGATTCCGATGACAACTTTCTTGAAGAAATTAGAAACATTAAACTTCCATGCCAAGATTGGTTCTATGACAGAGAAGATGGATCGTGTGCAATTACTTGTGGGACGTCTTGCAAAAGAATTGAACTTACCAAGTGATGTCGTTGTCACAGCGCAACGTGCTGCTTCTATTTACAAATTCGACTTAGTAACGAACATGGTTGGTGAATTCCCTGAATTACAAGGAATCATGGGTGAAATTTATGCCTTAAAACAAGGAGAAACTCCTGAAGTAGCACAGGCAATCCGTGAACACTATATGCCAACAAGTGCAGATGGTGAATTGCCTTCTTCAGTACCAGGCGCTTTACTTGCAGTTGCTGATAAATTGGATACCTTCTTAAGCTTTACAGCTGCTGGAATGCTTCCAACAGGATCAAATGACCCATATGCGCTTCGTCGTCAAGTAATGGGGCTAGTACAAATTCTTGCAGCCTTTGACTGGAACATTGAAATTGAAGACTTTACAAAACTATTGTTAGGTCTTGACTATGCTGAATTCCTATCAGGTAAAGAGGAAGAAGTTGAAGAGTTTATCTTAAGCTTTATTCGTGAACGTGTGGCACAACGTATTGCAACAATTACAAAACGTCATGATATTATCGATGCGATTGTAAACAGTCATACTTCATCAGTTCCTGAACAATTAAAATCAGCAAAAGTTCTTTCAGCTGTTTCTGAATCAGAAGAATTTAAAGGAATTACAGAGGCATTAAACCGTGTTATCAATATTAGTGCGAAAGCTCAAGATGATGCGAGTGGCGAAATTTTAGAAGATCGTCTTGAAACAGAAAGTGAACGTAACTTAGTAAAAGCTATTCAAGAATTGAATGCAAAAGTAGGTTCATTAACTCCAGAAGAGTTGTACAGTCATTTAGAAGCAATGGCACCAAAAATCAATGATTTCTTCAATGAAAATATGGTAATGGTGGACGATGAAGCGACTCGTCGTAACCGTCTAAGATTCTTAGGATTGCTATCTGAAATCATTTTAGATTTAGCAGATTTCACATCATTAATTGTTAAATAAGACCCCTCATACAGAAAGGAGAGTGAATGAAATGGCAGTATTTTATGATCGTGCCACGATTCAAGTCAAAGCCGGAAAAGGTGGAGACGGAATGGTTGCGTTTCGTCGTGAAAAATACGTACCAGACGGAGGCCCAGCTGGTGGAGACGGCGGTAAAGGCGGAAGTGTCATTTTTAAAGTCGATTCAGGACTTAGAACCTTATTAGATTTCCGTCACAAACGTCATTTCAAAGCAAAACCTGGTGAAAACGGCATGAGTAAGAGTATGTATGGCCGTGGAGCAGAAGACTTAATCGTTAAAGTTCCACCAGGAACAATCGTTAGAAATGCTGAAACAAAAGCGTTGATTGCTGACTTAGTAGAAGATGGGCAAGAAGTAGTAGTTGCTAAAGGAGGCCGTGGTGGTCGAGGAAATATCCGTTTTGCAACGCATAAAAACCCTGCTCCAGATATTGCGGAGAATGGTGAACCTGGGGAAGAGTTTGAACTCGATTTAGAATTAAAAGTTTTAGCAGATGTTGGGTTAGTTGGATTCCCATCTGTAGGGAAGTCCACTTTACTATCCGTTATTTCAAGCGCAAAACCAAAAATTGCGGACTATCACTTTACAACATTGAATCCTCAATTAGGAATGGCGCAGTCTCCAAATGGCGAGCAATTCGTTGTTGCAGACTTACCTGGATTAATTGAAGGAGCTCATACAGGTGTAGGGCTTGGAATTCATTTCTTAAAACATATCGAACGTACAAAAGTATTACTTCATGTGATCGATATGGCCGCAATGGAAGGCCGTGATCCTTTTGAAGATTACAAGATTATTCAAGAGGAATTAGGAAGTTATCACCTACGCTTATTGGAACGTCCAATGCTAATCGTAGCTAACAAAATGGACCAACCACAAGCGGAAGAAAACTTAGAGAAGTTCAAGAAAGATTTAGCGGATAGCTTGGCTGAAGGCGAAGAAATGCCAGAGATTTTCCCAATTTCTGCCTATCGTCGTGAAGGCCTTCAAGCATTGCTTGCTAGAACTGCTGAAGTGTTAGAAGAAACAGAATTCTTCCCATTAAACGAAGAAGTAGTGGAAACACATATCGTTTATGGATTGGAAGAAGAGGAAGCACCATTCAAAGTTACAAGAGATCCAGATGGAACTTGGGTACTCTATGGTGACAAGATTGAAAAACTATTCAAAATGACTAATATGGAACATGATGAGTCTGTTATGCGATTCTCACGTCAATTACGTGGAATGGGTGTAGATAGCACTTTACGTGAAAAAGGCGCTGAAAATGGCGATTTAGTACGCATTCTAAACTTCTCATTCGAGTTCGTTGATTAAGGAGTTTTGAATATGATTGATAGAAGTGAGATGGAAAAACGTTTTTACGTATCTTCCTTTGACGGCCTAAGAGCGATAGGAATTCTTAGTATTATTATTTATCACTTGTATTCTTATCGCTTACCGGGTGGATTTCTTGGATTGGACATCTTCCTCATTTTAGCGGGATACTTTATGACAAACCGCTTAATGACAAGTTTGATGAACGATGGAAAGATTCCTTTGAAGCAGTTTTTACTAAAACGATTAGCGCGTATTGCACTGCCTTTAATTGCAATGCTTGTTCTAGTGTTCATTTATATTACATTGTTTCAAAATGAGATGTTGGTGAACTTAAGAGGATCATTTACTTCCAGTTTAGTGTTTTTAAATAACTGGTGGCAGATTCTTAGAGCTCAAACGTTTATTCCAAACTTATTAACGGAAAATCCATTTGAACACTTATGGTATATCTCATTGGCCTTTCAATTTTACTTATTGTGGCCGATTGTGTTTGCATTCTTAAGTTTATTCGTTAAGAAGCATAATACATTGTTTGTGGCTATCGTTGTGTTAGCTACAGCTTCATTTGGATTAATGCTCTTTAGTTATAAGGGAGCAGACTCATTAACGTATGTCACGATGAGCACTTGGACCCGATTGTTTTCAATGCTTATTGGTTCATGTACGGCATTGTTATATCCTTTAAATCGTTTCCAAAAGGAACATAAATCTAGGTTGCCGTATGAGCAATATTTACGCTTAATCCCAATTGTGTTAATGTTCATTTTATTATTTACGCTCGGACGTAACGAAGATATTACTTATCGTGGTGGAATGTTGCTTTTTGATTTAACAGTTGCAGCTGTGATTTTGATGAGCTTGCATCCAAAAGTAGGAACAGGGATTTTATTCCGTTTCAAACCATTAACAGTGATTGGTCGTAGGAGTTTATCGTATTATTTATGGTTCTTACCGATTATTGTCTTATACCAAGCAAAAATGGGCATTATTGGTTCAAGTAGTTTAATTCACGGCATCATCCAATTAGTACTGATTCTCTTCTTTGGAGAAGTTTGGTATCAAGTGTTTGAGAAAAGACGTTATCTTCAAATGGCCCGTAAAATAATGGGGCTGTTGAATGAAAAAACAGCTTTTGGAAAACAAATTTTCTTTGGAATCTGTGTAGTGCCACTCATCATTTTAGCAGTTGGTTTAGTACAGTCTACAAGTAAACTGTCTGAACAAGAGGCCACTCTTACAGAATTAATCCATACAAACCAAACAATTGTGGATAATACACAACAAACGGATAAAAAATTACTGAAAACCATTAATAACGTGGTTGGTTTAACTCGTGAAGAAACCGTCTTTAGTAGTAATAGTTCAATTACCTTTATCGGAGACCAATCCCTTCTTGCAATTGCCAATGAACTCACGACCATTTACCCTAATGCCGTGATGCATGCAACAACGATTGCACAAGTAACAGACTTATCTTCAACGATTAACGAATTAAAATCGAAGAATCAACTAAATGACATCGTTGTATTAATGTTTGGTGCTAATAGTGCTTTTACAAAAGGACAATTGGAAAGTGAATTGAAACGGATCGGTATGGAAAAACAAATCTTCCTTGTTACGACAACAACGTCTAAAACCTGGAGAGAGGATGTCAATAACGTGTACGCTTCTGTAAGTGAGAAGTATTCGAATGTCCATGTTCTTGACTGGAATGAGTATTCCAAAGACCAAGATTGGTTCTATTCACACAAATCGTATGTAACGGAAGTAGGTGCTCATGAAGAAGCGCTATTCTTTGCGAAAAAAATATATGAAACATTGAGAGGAAATTAAAATGGAATTGCAATTTCTAGGAACAGGTGCTGGCGTACCTTCTAAAATGAGAAACGTCACTTCAATTGCATTAAAGCTTCTCGATGAGATTAATGAAGTGTGGTTATTCGATTGCGGAGAAGCTACACAGCAACAAATTTTAAATACTAATATTCGTCCAGGGAAAATCAAGAAGATTTTCATTACACATATGCATGGAGATCATATCTTTGGCTTACCTGGACTACTCACTAGTCGTTCTTTCCAAGGGGGAGAAGATGATTTAACCCTCTTTGGTCCTAAAGGAATTAAGAACTTTATCGACACAACGATTCAGGCTTCTTGTTCTAAATTGGGATATCCTTTAAAAGTGGTTGAATTTGAAAAAGAAGGTCTTCTTTTCGAAGATAAACATTTTAAAGTAGAAATGAAGCGACTCGAACATGGGATTCCTTCATATGGTTTCCGTGTGACTGAAAAGGATCAACCAGGCGAACTGCAAGCAGATCGTTTAAAAGAGTTAGGAATTCCTTTTGGGCCACTCTTTGGTAAGTTGAAAAAAGGGGAAACCATTACTCTAGAAGACGGAACAATCGTGAATGGACAAGATTATATTTCTCCAGATATTAAAGGACGCGTGGTGACCATTTGCGGGGATACTCGTAAATGTGAAGCTAGTGAAATCTTAGCATATCGTTCGGATGTACTTGTCCATGAGGCAACGTATGAAGGCGATAAAGGCCAACAAGCTTATCGTCATTTCCATTCAACAAGTCTTCAAGCAGCTGAAGTGGCTAAAAACGCTGAGGTTAAACGACTATTGTTAACGCATATTAGTGCTCGCTATCTTGGAAAACAATCCCAAGAGTTAGAAGACGAAGCAAAAACAATCTTTGATAATGTTCAAGTTGTCAAAGACTTCGACATTGTGACTGTTGAAAGGATTAAACATTATGAAGGACGCTAAATGGTTTACAAATCAAGTGGCTCTTGTCACTGGGGCAAGCGGTGGGCTTGGCGCACAAATCGCGTTGGAATTAGCTAAAAGAAATGTACAACTCATACTTGTGGCTCGAAACACTGCTAAACTAGAGCAAGTAGCCTCGGAATGCAGATTGAACACGTCTAAACCTGTCGATATTTATTCGTGTGATTTAACCGATGATGCGTCTGTTCAAGACTTATTATCAACTCTTGATGAAAAATACAAAATTACGATGGTCATCAACAATGCTGGCCTTGGCTACCTTAAATATGCTAAAGACTTAAGTGAATCTGAGATTAATCAAATGCTTCAGTTAAACTTGAATACATTAATTAAAATCACTCAGCATTTTGTACCTAGGTTTATTGAAGATAAGAGCGGAGTAATTGTGAATATCGCTTCTCAAGCTGGAAAATCGGCAACAGTAAAATCATCCGTGTATTCAGCAACCAAATTTGGAGTGTTAGGGTATTCGAATGCACTGCGTTTAGAATTAAAACCATATGGTATTCATGTGATGACTGTGAATCCTGGACCGATTGCGACAGACTTCTTTGATAAAGCCGAGCCAACTGGAAAATACTTAGAGCAATTAGGCGCTGTAGTATTAGATCCAGCGAAGGTAGCAGGAGAAGTTGTTAAAGGAATTGCAAAAGAAAAACGTGAAGTGAATTTGCCAAAAGCAATGAACTTTGCAAGTAAATTAAATGTGTTATTCCCGAAAATAGGAGACAAACTATTAGGGAGTATTTTCAATAAAAAGTAGAGGAGGTGTACGATGAGTTTTGCAAATTATGCATGGAAGTTAAAAGAGAATGTGGATGAAGAACTCGTAACATCTCTTTCGAGTGAAAGTGGGGTATCCAAAAATCTCGTCCGCTTATGTGTGGAGCGTGGGATTCAAACAGTAGAAGAGATGCAAGAGTTTCTTTCGCCAACACCACATCTAATCCACGATCCATTCCTTTTACACGATATGGATAAAGCGGTAGGGCGTATTCAAGAAGCTATTGAAAATGGAGAATTGATTCATATTTATGGCGACTACGATGCAGACGGGATTACGAGTACAACGATTCTCTACGAAACGCTTGAAATGCTAGGAGCTCAAGTATCGTACTATTTACCAAATCGCTTTATAGATGGTTATGGTCCAAATATTCCAGCGTTCGAGCGCGTGATTCAAGAAGGCCATACGCTCATTATTACGGTAGACTGTGGAATTGCAGCGCATGAACCAATTCGTTATGCGATGGAAAATGGTTGTGATGTGATTTTAACGGACCACCATGAAATTCCAAGTGAAATTCCAGAAGCTTATGCAGTTGTCCATCCACGTCATCCAGAGGCTAATTATCCATGCAAAGATTTATCGGGTGCTGGTGTGGCTTTTAAGCTTGCTCACGCGCTTCTAGGAGAGTTTCCAGAAGAAATGGTAGAATTAGCAGCGATTGGAACAATTGCGGACTTAGTCAGTCTTACAGATGAAAATAGAACGATTGCTAAACTAGGAATCGCTCAAATGAAACAAACGCAACGAATTGGACTTGTTTCATTATTAGAAAAACTATCAGTTAAAATGGATAATTTAGATGAAAAGACGATTGGTTTCCAAATTGGACCGCGCTTAAATGCGCTAGGTCGCCTTGGAGATGCTACTCCAGGTGTTCAGTTGTTGACAACATTTGACGATGAAGAAGCACAGAGTATTGTTGATTTCATGCAATCGGAGAATGAAAGACGTCAGTCAATCGTCAATCAAATTGTCGAAGAGGCCACCCCACTTATTCAAGAACAAATGAATCAACCTATACTTGTGTTAGCTCAACCAGGTTGGCATGAAGGCGTACTTGGAATTGTAGCGAGTCGAATTGTTGAACAGACTGGTAAACCAACTCTTGTGTTAGGCATTAGTGATGACGGATTAATTGCTAAAGGTAGTGGACGTTCATTTGGAGAGTTCAATCTCTATGATGCGTTAACTAGTGTGAAAAATCATCTCCTAAAATTCGGTGGACATCATATGGCTGCTGGTTTGACAGTTGAAACAATTATGCTTCCAACGATTATTGATGGGCTAGAACAATATGCTAAAGACCATCAAGACTTATTAGATGCGAAGGCTACGTTAACGATTGATGAAGTTCTTCCATTAAAAGATATTACGGTTGAATGGATTGAGTCATTAGCAAGTCTGAAACCATTTGGTACGGATAATCCAGAACCAGTTGTTTCTCTAGATGGAATCCAAGTGGCGTCTACTCAATTGCTAGGAGCGGATAAAAAACATTTGAAGCTTCATTTGAAAGAAGATAATTCTACATATACGCTACAAGCAATGGCTTTTAGTAAAGGGGAATGGGTAGCTTCTCTTCAACCAGATACGAAGATTAGTATTGCTGGGACATTAGAGATTAATGAATGGCAGAATAATCGCCTTCCTCAATTAATGGTGAAAGATATCGCTGTGAAAGGTAGAATCGTTATTGACTGGCGGACTTCGAAGATTACTAAAAATCATCTTGATGTTGAAAATGCCCTTTATTTAGCTTCAAATGAAGTGTATTTAAAAGAACTACAAACAAGAATTCCAAGTAATTCAAGCGTGATGGATTTTTCATCTTTTGTTTCCTCAAATGAGATTCCAACCGCAAATGCGATCGTGTTATTTGATTTACCTGAAAAAGTGGAGGAAGTGGAAACTTTCTTTAAAATGGAATTTCCTCAAAAGCTATATATCATCGCGTATACGAAGAACTCAGTTGTGACCACAGGAATTCCAGATAAGTCCAAGTTTGGTAGTGTGTATAAATATATCCAATCCCATGGACAACTTCCTTACAATGAAAAATTAGTCTCAGTCGCAAATTTTCTGAAAATTCCCGTTGAACAATTCCGAGTGATATTAAAAGTGTTTTTTGAGTTAGAATTTGTTAAAATAGAAAACGGATATTTGTTTATTCATACAAATCCTAAAACGAATGACTTGGAAGAGTCAGTTTTATTAAAGAAGTTAAAAGAACAATTATTGCTTGAAAAAAAATTCAATTATAGTCAGTTTCAAGAATTGAAAAATTGGATTGAATCGCAATAGGATAAATAAAAGGAGGAGTTCTTGATGAACTTGAAAGAATATATTGCTAGCGTTCCAAATTATCCTAAAGAGGGTATTATTTTTCGTGATATTTCTCCATTAATGGCAAACGGAAAAGCTTACCAATACGCAACTCAACAAATTGTTGACTATGCACGTAAAATTGGTGCTGATATGATTGTTGGTCCTGAAGCGCGTGGATTTATCGTTGGATGTCCTGTAGCGTATGAATTAGGAATCGGATTTGCACCAGCGCGTAAAAAGGGAAAATTACCTCGTGAAACAGTAGCTGTTGAATATGATTTAGAATACGGATCAGCAGAATTACACTTACACAAAGATGCTGTAAAACCTGGTCAAAAAGTTCTTATCTGTGATGACTTATTAGCAACAGGTGGAACAATGGCTGCCGCAGCAAAATTAGTTGAAAAACTTGGCGGTGAAGTAGTTGGTTTAGCTTTCTTAGTAGAGTTAACAGACTTAAAAGGTCGCGAAAAAATTAGCGAATATGACATCTTCACGTTAATGGAATATACTGAAGACGAAAGATAATGAAAATAAAGAAGACTTCCTTAGCATTAAGCTAGGGAAGTCTATTTTTTATTCTCTCAATTCTTCTAATAGAGCTTTTGCAGTTTCTTGATTTAAGTGAGGTGCTTTAGCGAGTAAATTCATAAGAAGCGGAAGTTCATCTTCTGTTGCTCCAACTGCTAGTCCTAAGGATTTCGCTTGTAGTCTCATATGTCCTTTTTGAATGCCATCTGTTACAAGAGCTCTTACAGCAGCAAGGTTTTGCGCTAAACCAATCGATGCGATGATTTCCGCTAGTTCAACAGCACTTGGATGACCGAGTAACTCGTGTGCAAATTGTGCACCTGGATGAATTGCAATTGAACCTCCGACCGTTCCAACAGGAAGAGGAAGAGTGATAGTCCCCACTAAGTTCCCTACCTCATCTTTTGTCCAATTTGTCAGTGGTTGATATTGTCCACTTAAACTTGCATAAGCGTGAGCACCAGCTTCGATTGCTCGCCAGTCATTTCCAGTAGCGATGACAACAGAGTCAATACCGTTCATAATTCCTTTGTTATGAGTAGTTGCACGGTAAGGGTCCGCTTTAGAAAATTCACTTGCTAAAACGATTCGATCTATCACATCTTCACCTTTAGTAGTTCTCGTATCCAAGATTCTTGGAGAGATCACGCATTTAGCAGTGACAACGGAGTTTGTTGCAAGGTTTGATAGAATGGCCATAATGCTTTCGCCCTCAGTCAAGGCTTCAATTGGTGATACGAGCGCTTCTAGGATGGTATTTAGCATATTTGCTCCCATCGCTTCCTTTGTATCCAAAGAAATGTAGAAAATGTAGAATTGTTCTTTCTCAGTAGATTTTTCTTCGACCCATATTTCTCGAATTCCACCGCCACGCTTTACAATGGAAGGGTGCGCGTTATTAGCAATTGTAAATAATGATTCTTTTTGCTCCTCAAGTTTGGCTTTTACTTCTTCTAGTGTAAGAGGAGAGTTTACAATGGCAATTTCTCCAATCATTTCACGTTTTTCTTGAATAGTCGTTGTCCCGCCAGCTAAATTAAGTAGTTTTGAAGCATAGCTCGCTGCAGCAATAACAGAAGGCTCTTCCGTTACCATTGGAACGATATAACTTTTTCCGTTTACGATTAATTCAGGAACAATTCCATAGGGTAGGCCGTATATTTCAATTTGGTTTTCGACCATTTGGTTTGCGATGGATTCAGGTAGCGCTAGACCTTTGTTTAGTTGCTTTTTAGCTTTACTAGTCAAAGTAGGATGATTGAATAATATTTCTTTTCTTTCGTCAAGAGATTTTTGATAAAACTTGTAAAAAGGGTTATTTTGCATTGATGTGCTCCTTTCATGCTTTCATTCAGTATAACAAATTTTTAGAGTTTGCGGGTATGATACAGGTAAAATTTTTAAAAATGAGGTACACTAGTAAACGTGGAAGGAGAGATTTTATGGAATTTATTCGTGAAGTGAATGGTCGACGTCTGACTTTAGTGGCGGATGAAGACTATCAAAAGGAAGCAGAAGATATGCTTACTTTCGTAGAAGAATATTTTGAGGAGAATTGGGACGAGGTCGACACTTTAATTCCAATTCATTATGGGCAAGTGAAAGTGATTCCAAAAGGGGAAGATTTCCAAGTGGTCGTTCAAAATTACGAACATAAACTATTAGATGAATGGGTGGAAGATTTCTCTTATTTCCTAGACATTATTCGAAAAACGATTCAAACAGGAAAACGTACGAAAACTTTAGGCCGTCTGATTCCATTTCGTTTCGATGGACCATTAGTGATTGCTAACCATACTTTTGAAGTGGATGAGTGGTATGCACACCGTTTTGATGATGAAACTTGGTATATTGCTCCAATCGACCAAACGATGGATCCGCAACCGCTAGAAGGAAATCAAGCGTATGAAATCTTTCCAGATTACCCAGAATTATATGAAGTAATGCATTTACCAACCGACTATATTATCTTATTCAAGGGGCATGACATTGTTTCAGTATTGAATACAGATAGCGAAGATGTATGGAACTAGTCAATAACGAAAGGATGTACTATGGTAGAATCAATTTGTCGTATGAATCATGTTGTGAAGGCGTATGAGTGTAATTGGAAAGGAGAGTTATCTCTAAGTCATGTTGTCGGGATTATGATGCTAGCTTCGCGTAAACAAGAACGAGGTCTTGCGCATCCTGACTTGATTTATCAAAAAGGTCTTTCATGGATTGTGATTCAAAACCAATTAACGGTTAATCGTCTTCCTAAATTAGAAGAAGAAATTATTGTCGAAACGGAGCCTGTTGGATATAACAAGTTCTTTACGTTCCGTCGTTATACAATTTTGTCTTTAGAAGAAGAAGTACTAGTAGACGCATTAACCACTTTCTCAATGATTAATATTGAAGAGCGAAAACTCATCTCACTAGATGAAGAAGTGCTTAACGAATATCCAATTGAGAATAAAAAGGATAATCGTCGGAATCCAAGAGTTCCAAAAATCGACTTGGAGAAAGCAAATGTTCAAACGTACCGCGTTCGCTTGAATGATATCGATTATAATCACCATGTGAATAACGCAAAGTATTTCGATTGGGTGATGGATAGCCTTGGCATGGAATTTATTAAGACTCATTCTTTAAAATCAGTTCTTGTAAAATATGATAAGGAAATTTTACCCGAAGCTACAGTTAGGAGTTTTTATGAAATACGCGAAAGTGAAAATGGAGTTCGAACTTTCCATCAATTGGAATCCGATAATCAAAAATGTTGCCACCTATCTCTTGAATGGGAAGTGAAGTAAAATCCTTGTATTTTCATAGGAAATAGGGTACAATACTTTTTGTGTAAAATATGCAGCAGAAATATAGAAGCTCGTCAACAGTCCTAGCCTTTAGGGTAAGGTAGTAACCACGGCTGCAAAGGTGAACCCTTGTAGTGACTGCACGAATCGAAGATTTCGCGATTATTTTACTCCAAAAAAATAAACAATTATTGGAGGAATGTTCAATGTCACGTTACACTGGACCAAGCTGGAAGTTATCTCGTCGTTTAGGCATTTCACTTTCAGGAACAGGAAAAGAAATCGCTCGTCGTCCATACGCACCAGGTCAACACGGACCAAACAGCCGTAAAAAATTATCTGAGTATGGTCAACAATTACAAGAAAAACAAAAATTACGTCATATGTATGGTATGAACGAACGTCAATTTGCTACTTTATTCAAAAAAGCTGGCAAAATTAAAGAAGGTAAACATGGTGAAAACTTCATGGTTCTTCTTGAACAACGTTTAGATAACGTAGTATACCGTTTAGGTTTAGCAACTACTCGTCGTCAAGCACGTCAATTAGTAAACCACGGTCACATCACTGTGAACGGTAAACGCGTAGATATCCCTTCATTCCAAGTACAAGTTGGCGATGTTGTGGGTGTTCGTGAAAAATCACGTAACTTAACAATCATTAAAGAAGCTTTAGAAGCTTTATATGGTCGTCCAGAGTTCGTTACTTTCGACGAAGAAAAATTAGAAGGTTCATTAAACCGTCTACCATTACGTGACGAGTTAACTTCTGAAGTTGACGAATCACTAGTCGTTGAATACTATAACAAACTTGGCTAATCTTATTAGACAATTTCAGAACTGGAATTCACTATTGTGGATTCCGGTTTTTTTATTTATAATTTATATGAAAGTACATTAAATGATTAGGAGATAAAGAGGTGGAAGAATATGATCCGTTATGTTGAAAATGCAGTTTTAACTTTAGAAGATGTTTTGCCTTTATATGAAGCGGTAGGATGGACAAATTACACACAGAATCCAGAAATGCTTAAAGTTGCTTACAAAAATTCTCTTCATATATTAGCAGCGCTTAATGAAGAAGGAAAACTTGTTGGTGTATTGCGCGCGGTTGGAGACGGGGCGTCTATTCTATTTATTCAAGATATTTTAGTGTACCCTGAATACCA
Organism: Granulicatella sp. HMSC30F09; assembly: GCF_001806915.1. NCBI lineage: Bacteria > Bacillati > Bacillota > Bacilli > Lactobacillales > Carnobacteriaceae > Granulicatella > Granulicatella sp. HMSC30F09. The sequence continues at coordinate 36,912 of NZ_KV786415.1, forward strand.
ACATCAAGGAATCGGAACAAAATTGTTACAACAGACTCTAGAAAAGTACAAGAATGTGTATCAAATTCAACTAGCAACTGATGATTCAACGAAAACAGTTTCTTTTTATGAGTCTAATGGATTCACAAGTTTAACTTCTCTAAATTGCGTTTCATTCATATATAGAGGAGATAAGTGAGCAAACTTTACTGACTTTTTATGATTTTATGTTAGAATGAGAGAGTAAATTAAAGGAAAGAGTGGATACAATGCAATTAACAATCGATAAGAAAGCGCAAGCGTGGTTTGAAGAAGAGATGGGTGTATCTAAAGAACGTGGTGTTCGTTTCTTAGGAAAGGTATACGGATGCAGCCCGATTCATGAAGGCTTCTCTTTAGCTGTTGAAGTAGATGCTCCAAGTAATCCTTATGTAAGTATAGTAGAAAACGGCATTACATATTTTGTGGAAACTGGGGATGAATGGTTTTTCCAAGGGCATAATTTAGAAGTAAGCTTTGATGAGAAGTTGAAAGAGCCAAGCTACAATTATACAAAAATTGCTGACTAAGGTTGATAAAAAGAAGGGAGTCATTGAGTGCGTGACTCCCGTTTTTATTGGACATTTTTGCCTATGTAGAGTACAGTTAGATAGTTATGAAATGAAGAAAGGATTTATGTAATGACAGAACCTGCAGTAAAATATAGATTGATTAAAACAGAAAAACATACAGGCGCTCGTCTTGGAGAAATCATTACACCTCATGGTACTTTTCCAACACCGATGTTTATGCCGGTTGGAACCCTAGCTACCGTAAAATCAATGTCTCCAGAGGAATTAGATGAAATGGGCGCTAATATCATTTTAAGTAACACATACCACTTATGGTTACGTCCAGGTGCAGATATTGTGGATGAAGCCGGTAAACTCCATAACTTCATGAATTGGAAGAAAGGAATTCTAACCGATTCAGGTGGTTTCCAAGTATTTTCGTTAAGTGATATGCGTCGAATTGAAGAAGAAGGGGTTCATTTTAGAAATCATTTGAATGGATCTAAATTGTTCTTATCGCCTGAAATATCAATTGATGTTCAAAACAAATTAGGCGCGGATATTATTATGAGTTTCGACGAATGCCCTGATTTTCATCATACACATGATTATGTGAAAGATTCGATTGCTCGTACCACTCGTTGGGCAGAGCGTGGATTAAAAGCTCATAAATCACCGGATACTCAAGCATTATTTGGTATCTTACAAGGAGCGGGGTATAAAGATTTACGTATTGCTCATGCTAAAGACATGATTTCTCTTGATTTCCCAGGGTATTCTATTGGTGGATTATCTGTTGGCGAAACAAAGCAAGAAATGAATGAAGTGTTGGATTACTTAACCCCACTGATTCCTTCTAATAAACCTCGCTATTTAATGGGAGTAGGTTCACCCGACTCATTAATCGATGGTGTTATTCGCGGAGTAGACATGTTTGACTGTGTACTACCAACACGTATTGCGCGTAACGGTACATGTATGACTAGTAGCGGACGTCTAGTAGTCAAAAATGCGAAATACGAACGTGATTTCCGTCCATTGGATGAGAAATGTAATTGTTACACATGTCGTAACTATACACGTTCGTATATCCGTCATTTATTTAAAACAGATGAAACATTCGGATTGCGCTTAACCAGTTATCATAACTTGTACTTCTTATTAAACTTAATGAAGCAAGTACGCCAAGCAATTATGGATGATAACTTATTAGAGTTTAGAGAAGCGTTCTTTGAAGAATATGGCTTCAACAAAGAAAATGCTAGAAATTTCTAATTCTTATAGAAAAATCCGGTCATTTTTGTTAAAGTAAGACTATAGATTTAAAGAAATGAGGAAAGATTATGGATCAAACAACATTATTAATTTTATACGTAGTAGTAGCGGGTGGAGCATTCTGGTTCTTTGGACGTAAACAACGTCAAAGAGTTAAAGAGATGCAGGAAAGAATGGATGCCATTAAACCAGGTGATAGCGTTGTTACCATCGGAGGTTTACATGGTGTCATTGAAAAAGTGAATAGTGAAGATCAAACGGTTGAATTAAACTGTGAAGACGTTATTTTAGTATTCGAAAAACGCGCTATTCATCATGTTATTCCTACAGCAGCTCCAACAAATATTGAAGTTCGTACGGAAGAAGTAGCAACTGAAGAAGAGTAGTCTATGAACAAGGAAAGTTTAAAAGATAGACATAAAACATGGTTCCATTATAAGGTAATGGAATTTAATGAACTTGGATATAAGACCATTTCAAAGGAAGATCTTTCCCATTATTTTGTGGACTATAAATGGAAGAAAATAATTCCTGAAAATCTTTTTGAACAAATATTTCAAATCAATCAGTTAAGTATTAATGAGTATTTTGATTTTGAGTCACTAGAGGCACAGACAAACAAAGAAATAACATTAGAAGATATCAATCTTAGTGAATTGTTTTAAAGAGAGAAGCTGGCAAAAATGTCAGCTTCTTTCTTTTATAATTATATGTAAAGGTTTGCAAAATGTTTTAGAAATAGTATTGATATTTTCGGAATTATAGATAGAATAAAAGTATAGGTTAGGACATTAAATTGAAAGGGAGATGAAAACAAATGAATATGTTTTCAGTAGAAAAATTTTTCTATGAAAACTATTTACAAACAATGTGAAATAGTGTACGATATAAATGTGATAAAAATAACAAGCACTGGGGGAAATCACAAGTGAGTGAAGAAAAAAACAACCAAGTACAACAAGAAATCAACTTATTAGTTGAGAAAGGATTAAAAGCTCTAGATGAATTTCGCTTGTTAAATCAAGAACAAGTGGACTACATTGTAGCTAAAGCATCAGTAGCTGCGTTAGACCAACACGGCGTATTAGCACAACATGCAATCGAAGAAACAGGGCGTGGGGTTTTCGAAGATAAAGCTACGAAAAACTTATTTGCCTGTGAACATGTAGTACATAACATGCGTCATACCAAAACAGTTGGAGTTATTTCAGATGATGACGTAACTGGATTAACTTTAATCGCTGAACCTGTAGGGGTTATTTGTGGGATTACACCTACAACAAACCCAACTTCAACTGCAATTTTCAAAGCGTTAATCGCATTAAAAACACGTAACCCAATCGTGTTTGCATTCCATCCATCAGCTCAACAAAGTTCAGCACATGCGGCTCAAATCGTTCGCGATGCAGCAGTTGCAGCAGGAGCTCCTGAAAACTGTGTCCAATGGATTGAACATCCATCAATTGAAGCAACAAACGCTTTAATGAACCACGATGGAATTGCTACTATCCTTGCAACAGGTGGTAATGCGATGGTTAAAGCTGCATACTCTTGCGGAAAACCAGCACTAGGGGTTGGTGCAGGTAACGTTCCAGCCTATGTTGAAAAATCTGCTAACATTCGTCAAGCGGCTCACGATATCGTAATGAGTAAATCATTCGATAATGGTATGGTGTGTGCTTCTGAACAAGCAGCAATCATTGATAAAGAAATTTACGATGACTTTGTTGAAGAATTAAAGAGCTACCATACTTACTTCGTAAACAAAAAAGAAAAAGCATTGTTAGAAGAATTCTGCTTCGGCGTGAAAGCAAACAGCAAAAACTGTGCTGGTGCTAAACTAAATGCGAACATCGTTGGTAAACCAGCTGCATGGATTGCTGAACAAGCAGGTTTCTCAGTTCCAGAAGGAACAAACATTCTTGCTGCAGAATGTAAAGAAGTTGGCGAAAAAGAACCTTTAACTCGTGAAAAACTTTCTCCTGTCATTGCAGTACTTAAATCAGAATCACGTGAAGACGGTGTTGAAAAAGCACGTCAAATGGTTGAATTCCATGGTTTAGGACACTCAGCAGCAATTCATACTGAAGATGCTGAATTAGCTAAAGAATTTGGTCGCGTTGTTCGTGCAATTCGTGTCATTTGGAATGCTCCTTCTACTTTTGGTGGTATCGGGGATGTTTATAACGCATTTATCCCATCATTAACACTTGGTTGCGGTTCTTATGGACGTAATTCAGTTGGGGATAACGTAAGTGTTGTAAATCTATTAAATATCAAAAAAGTAGGGAGACGTAGAAATAACATGCAATGGTTTAAAGTTCCATCAAAAATCTATTTCGAACGCGATTCAATTCAATACTTACAAAAAATGAAAAATGTAAGCCGTGTAATGATCGTTACTGACCAAGCAATGGTTAAATTAGGATTCTTACAACGTGTTATTGAACAATTAGAATTACGTCCAAACAAAGTAATTTATGAAGTATTCTCAGACGTAGAACCAGATCCAGACATCACAACAGTAAACCGTGGTGCTGAAATCATGAAAAGCTTCGAGCCAGATACAATCATCGCTCTTGGTGGTGGTTCTGTAATGGATGCTGCGAAAGTAATGTGGATGTTCTACGAACAACCACAAGTGGACTTCCGTGACTTAGTACAAAAATTTATGGATATCCGTAAACGTGCATTCAAATTCCCAGAATTAGGGGAACGTGCTAAATACGTTGGTATCCCAACAACTTCTGGTACAGGTTCTGAAGTAACACCATTCGCGGTAATTTCAGATAAAGCAAACAACCGTAAATATCCATTAGCTGACTACTCACTAACACCAACAATTGCGATTGTTGATCCTGCATTAGTGATGACAGTTCCAGACTTTGTAACAGCTGATACTGGTATGGACGTATTAACTCACGCAATTGAAGCGTACACTTCAACACTTGCAAATGACTATACTGATGGATTGGCACTACAAGCAATCAAATTAGTATTTGAAAACTTAGTAAGCAGTGTGAAAAATGCTGACTTTGTATCACGCGAAAAAATGCATAACGCTTCTACAATGGCTGGTATGGCATTTGCTAATGCGTTCCTTGGAATGAGCCATTCAATGGCGCATAAGGTTGGTGGATTCTTCCACACTGTTCACGGACGTACAAATGCAATCCTATTACCATACGTAATCCGTTACAATGGTACTCGTCCTGCTAAAGCAGCTACATGGCCAAAATACAACTACTACCGTGCAGATGAAAAATTCCAAGACATCGCTCGTATGTTAGGATTACCATCTTCAACTCCTGAGGAAGCAGTAGATGCACTTGCTAAAGCTGTATACGAATTAGGGGAAGCTGTAGGTATCGAAATGAACTTCAAAGCACAAGGTGTTAACCACAAAGAATGGTTAGCTACAATCCATGAGATTGCAATGCTTGCTTATGAAGATCAATGCTCACCTGCTAACCCTCGTTTACCAATGGTAGCTGATATGGAAGAAATTCTTGCGGATGCATACTTTGGATACAAAGAACGTCCAGGTCGTATCAAATAATTGATTTTAAATCTAAAGAGTCTTAGGAGTTTCCTAAGGCTCTTTCTTTGCTCTGTTTTTCAACCGCAAAATATGCTATACTGAAAGGGAAATGAAAGGAGATGGCTTATGACACCAAATAAGGAAGATTACATTAAAACAATCTATAAATTAGGTGGTAAAGATGAATTTGTAACGAATAAAGCCATCAATCAAATGTTGGACCTTTCAGCAGCTTCCACAACAGAAATGTTAAACAAGCTAGTACATGATGGTACGGTCGAATACATTCGTTATAAAGGTGCAAAATTAACTCAAAAAGGGATTAAAGTTGCAGAACGTTTGATTCGTTCGCATAAAATCTGGGAAGTCTTTCTTGTAAATTCTCTTGGATTTAGTGGAGAGTCTGTTCATGATCAAGCAGAAATTCTTGAACATGCTTCAAGTGTTGAAATGACAGAACGATTAGCGGAGTTTTTAGGAAATCCAACGCATTGTCCTCATGGAGAAGAAATACCTCCATATTCAGAATGAAATTGTTATAAAACTGGTCTTTTTGACCAGTTTTTTTATTTTGTCTCTAGTATTAAAGAAGAAAATTTAGTACAATAATAGTACAGTTTAAGTTAGGTGTTTCATTTTTTTAATACAGAGGAGATATTATGACATCAAAACATCAACAAATCATTCGTTATATTGAATCACTGCCAGTTGGAGAAAAAATTTCAGTACGTTCGATTGCAAAGAATATGGAAATGAGCGAAGGCACTGCTTACCGTGCCATTAAGGAAGCAGAAAATATCGGGATTGTTTCGACCATTGAACGAGTTGGAACAATTCGTATTGAACGTAAAACAAAGGATAATCTAGAAAAACTTTCTTTTGGAGAAATTATTAAGATCATTGAAGGGGAAGTATTCGGTGGACGTGAAGGATTAGATAAAATCTTAAACCGTTTCGTTATAGGTGCGATGACACTAGACGCTATGACACGTTATATTCAACCTGAATCTCTTGTGATTATCGGGAACCGTGAAGATGCACAATTACTTGCCTTAAATCAAGGAGCAGCAGTTTTAATCACTGGTGGATTCCAAGCAACACCTCAATTAATTCAAAAAGCGGATGAGCTTAAAATTCCGCTGATGGGAACAACGTACGATACATTTACGGTTGCCAGCCTCATCAACCGAGCAATGACCGATCAACTGATTAAGAAAAAAATCATGATTGTTGCCGATATTTATAATGATATCGAAAATACGAATTATTTAAAAATGGATCAAACCGTTAAAGAGTATCGCGAGTTGAGTGAAAAGACAGGGAATTCACGTTTTCCAGTTGTAAACCATTCGAATCGTTTAGTAGGGGTTGTTTCTGCTAAAGATATATTAGGAAAATCTGATAGTTTAATTATTGAAAGAATCATGACTAAAAATCCTTCTGTATCTAAGTTACATGCGAGTGTGGCAAGCGTTGCGCATTCGATGATATGGAATGGGTTGGAGATGCTACCTGTTGTTCAAGATAACATGGAACTCATTGGAATCATCTCAAGACGTGACGTTATGAAAGCTATGCAGTTAACACAAAGACAACCACAAGTAGGAAATACTTTCGAAGATGATGTGAGTGAAAATCTAGAAGTGATAGAAGTTAACCCAACAAATGCGAGATTTAGTTTTACAGTCACTCCTCAGATGACCAATAATTTAGGAATGCTATCTTTTGGGGTTCTTTGTGAGGTGGTTTCAGTTGCTTCGAAAGAATTTATTCATCGCAGCCAACGTCGCAATACGGTTATTGAACAATTGGAAATGCATTATTTGAGGATGATTCCAATTGAAAGTAAAATTGCGATTCAAATTCAGACTTTAGATATAGGCAGAAAAGTATCTAAAATTGATATTTCTGTACTGCTTGAAAACTCGGTGGTTGCAAAAGCAATTATGTCAAATCAATTAATGGAAAGAAACTAATGATGAATTACAGAGAATTATTAAAAGAAATGATCACGGAGATTGAAAAAGCCAATTCAATCGTGATCTTAAGGCATAGAAAACCAGACCCAGACGCAATTGGTTCACAAATAGGTCTTAGTAAGCTTATAAAAGGGGCATATCCTGAAAAGTCTGTTTATGTTATTGGAGATATGCCCGAAAACTTGAAGTATATCGGTGATATGGATGAAATCACTCAAAAGGTATTCGACAATTCGCTGGTTATTATTGTGGACTGTTCCACACCTCGACTCATTAATTGTCCGTTTGAAGTGAAGGTAGATGAGGTGATTAAGATTGATCACCATCCAAATATGACACCTTACGGAAAAATCTGCTATGTGGATACAACAGCCGCAAGTGCTAGTGAAATTATGGCAGAATTTGCTTTTGATGCAACGACACCATTTCAAATGAACAGAGAAACCGCTAATGTTATTTATGCTGGAATTATCGGAGATACAGGACGATTCTTATATCCGTCGACTACTTCGAAAACTTTTGCGCTTGTATCAAAATTGATACAACACGATGTAGATTTGGCTGGGATTGCCGATAGGATGATTACAAAGCCACTGAATGTAAATCGAATGACAGGATATATTTATGAGCATTTAGAAGTATCTCCTGAAGGGATGGCGAGTGTCGTTTTAACAAAAGAAGTGCTTGAACGTTTCCAAGCCACTGACCAGTTAGCTTCTCTTGTAGTTTCAGTTCCTGGTACTGTTGAAGGAATTTTGGATTGGAGTTTGTATGTGGAACAAGAAGATGGTACCTTTAGAGTTCATTTACGTTCAAAAGGCCCATTAGTAAATCATATTGCGCAAGAGTTCGGCGGCGGAGGACATACGCTCGCGTGCGGTATTCCTTCTGTTACGAAATCCCAAATTTTAGAAGTGGATGCTAAGTTGAAAGAGGCAGTAAGAAACTTTAAGAAAAATTGAAATAACACTCAAATAAGAGTATTATAAAGTGTTGTGTTTACAATAAAATTAGTCCTATGATTGGATGAAAGGAATTATAAAATAATGAATTATACTGAGTTTTTTAAAAAGATTGATGCAGAAATTAAAAAAGCGGATTCGATTGTAATCTTACGTCATGAATCACCAGACCCAGACGCAATTGGGTCACAAGTAGGGTTAAGAGAAATTATTCGCGCGACTTATCCAGAGAAAACAGTGTATTTACTTGGTGAAATGCCTAGCTCATTAAATTATATTGGAGAAATGGACGAGATCACACAAGAGCAATTTGACGCTTCACTTGTTATTGTATTGGACTGTGCGAATACACCACGTATTGACTGCCCATTTGAAGTGGATCCATCGAAAGTGATAAAAATTGACCACCATCCAGATAGAGATGTGTATGGTGCTATTTCGTTTGTTGATACTGATTCAAGCAGTACAAGTGAGATGTTGTGTCGTTTTGCTTTTGATGCTGAAAGTACTTGGACAATGTCAAAAGAAGCAGCTAATGCAATTTATGCTGGTATTGTTGGTGATACAGGACGTTTCTTGTATCCTTCGACCACTACCATTACATTTTCAATGGTTTCTAAATTATTAGAATTCGATGTAGATATTTCAGGAATTGCGTACCAAATGATTACAAATCCTGTTTCAGTTAGTCGTTTAGCAGGATATATTTATCAAAATATGGAAATTTCTGACAATGGAGTTGCGGCAACCGTATTGACTCAGGAACATTTAAAAACTTATGGCATTCAAGAAGACCAAACGCACGGAGTAATCTCATTACCAAGTACAGTAGAGGGCATTCATTGTTGGGGGCTTTTTGTGGAACAACCAGATGGAACGTATAGAGTAAATCTTCGTTCTAAAGGTCCAATCGTGAATACAATTGCTCAAAATCATGGAGGCGGTGGACACCCGTTAGCTTCAGGAGCTGTAGTGAGTACATTAGATGAAGTGCAACAAATTGTCTCTGAACTGAATGATTCAGCAAAAGAATTTTTGAATAAATAGCAATTGCTTTAGTCTTTTAGTATTTTAAGTACTAAAAGACTTTTTTGTTTTAAAATTCTTCTTAAATGAATTGACTTATAACGATTTCAAGAATACAATGATGTTATGTGTTAAATCACATTTAACCATAAATTATATCAATGCAATTTATTTTGATTAAAATTAAATAGAGACGGAGGTGACTCAATGGACTCAGTAGTAATAGGTGGCCTCGCGATCTTAGCTTTAATAATTGGAATTGTTGCTGGATATGTTGGTTTCAAATCAAATTATGAGAAAAAGTTAATAGCAGCTCGCGAATCGGCTGATATGATTATCAAAGATGCTGAAAAAGATGCGGATCGATTAAAGAAGGAAGTTCTTTTAGAAGCAAAAGAGGAAAATCATAAGTATCGTGCTGAAGTTGAAAATGAGTTAAAAGAAAGACGAAATGAAGTACTTCTTCAAGAAAAGAGAATGATTCAACGTGAAAAGAATTTGGATCGTAAGGATGAAATTTTAGAGAAACGTGAACAATCCATTGAATCAAAGGAAACTAAAATCCAAGAGAAACTTGAAAGAGTGACAGAAAAAGAGCAAGAAGCAGAAGCTCTAGTTGCAAAACAACAAGAAGAATTGGAACGTATTTCTACAATTAGTAAAGAAGAAGCACAAGAAATAATTATGAAAGACATGACCGAACAGTTAAGTAAGGAACGTGCCATCATGATTAAAGAGTCTGAGCAACTTGCAAAAGATGAAGCAGATAAAAATGCTAAGAATATCATTCTTCAAGCGATTCAAAGATCTGCAGCAGATTTAGTTTCAGAAAATACAGTAACAGTTATGACTTTACCAAGTGATGAAATGAAAGGGCGAATTATTGGACGAGAAGGTCGTAATATTCGTACTCTTGAATCATTAACGGGGATTGATGTTATTATTGATGAAACACCAGAAGCGGTAGTTTTAAGTGGTTTCGATCCAATTCGTCGAGAAATCGCTAAGATGACCTTAGAGAAATTAATTTCTGATGGTCGAATTCATCCCGCTCGTATTGAAGAAATGGTAGAAAAATCTCGTAAAGAGATGGATGAGCGTATTCGTTCGATTGGTGAACAAGCGACATTTGAAGTCGGAATTCACTCATTACATCCAGATTTGATTAAGATTTTAGGTCGTTTATACTTTAGAGCTAGTTACGGTCAAAACGTATTAAACCATAGTATCGAAGTTGCTAAGTTAGCTGGTGTGATGGCCGGTGAACTAGGGGAAGATGTAAATCTTGCTAAACGAGCAGGTTTACTTCATGATTTAGGAAAAGCACTGGATCATGAAATTGAAGGTTCGCACGTTGAGATTGGCGCTGAAATCGCTCAAAAATATAAAGAAAACAAAGTAGTTGTAAATGCCATTGCTTCACACCATGGAGATGTTGAAGCGACTTCAACGATTGCCGTTCTTGTGGCAGCAGCCGATGCTTTATCAGCAGCTCGCCCAGGAGCAAGACGTGAATCAGTTGAAAATTATATTCGTCGTCTAGAAAGACTTGAGGCGATTGCAACAGAACACGAAGGTGTAGAAAGAAGCTTTGCAATTCAAGCAGGTCGTGAAGTACGTGTAATGGTACAACCAGACAAAATTAGTGATGAAAAGGCAATAATTTTAGCTCATGACATCAAAAATCAAATTGAAGAAGAACTCCAATATCCAGGACATATTAAAGTTACAGTTATTCGTGAGACAAGAGCAGTTGAGTTTGCTAAATAATTGGTGTACTTTAATTTTAAAAGGACATTAGAAGAAGGCTCCCTATGATTATTTATAGGGAGCTTTTTATAAATAAAGACGTTATCCATTTCATGGATAACGTCTTTATTTTTTACGTCTTAATTCTAACGGTTTCGTCGTTCTTGAGTTGTTTGTTCATTATTTGAATCATTACGACGGTTATTTTCTGTCGTGGTTTCAGATTGACGAGTTGTTTGTTCTTGAGTCGTTGTAGGTTGTTCGATTTGGAATTCGTTAGTAATAGGGTCTGAACTATTACGTCCTACGGTTACTACAATGGAGACAGAAACACTTGGTCCTGTAATATTCTGGAATTTAACGGAATTTCCAGTTACAGTCTGTGATTGACCATTTGCAGTCACTTTGAATTGTGGAGTTCCTTGTCCTGTATTATTATAACGATCCCATGTCACCGTTAACTCTTTCTTTTCCTTATTGTATGTTGCTTTTAACCCTGTTGGGCCTTCTATTGTAACACCGTAATTTGAAGATTGTTGAGTTGGAGTACTTCCTTTAACAAATAGCTCTGTAGCAATCATATTTGCTGGTGTTCTAGGTCCAGGCAGACTTAGTGGGATTGATCCTACTTCAATTTGTTGTTGAACAACACTATCTGGTTGAACCCAATCTTCTCCACTAGAGTATTGAGCCATATATTTCATTAAGTGATAATAAATTAGCTTAGCATATCCTTGTTCAGTGGTATCTACACCACCACCTTTTTCGTATGGATTATCATAACCAGTCCATACTGAGATTGTATAATCAGGTGAATATCCGATAAACCATGAATCTGGGATAATGTCTTCATAATCAGAAGCTCCCATTGCACGTTTTTGTTCAATAGTGTAGTTTGATGACCCGGTTTTAGCAGCAGTTGAAAGTCCAGGAATTGCTACTTCAGTGGCAAAACCATATGTGAACGAATCTTTTAAGACATTCGTAATCATGTATGCAGTAGAATCTTTCATTGCTTGTTTTTGTTCTGGTTTAAACTCATAAACTTGACCATCACGAGTAGTGATTTTAGTCACCGTATATGGTTTTGAGTAAGTTCCGGCGTTAGAGAAAGTTGCGTAAGCAGCAGCCATTTTAATTGGAGAAATTTCTGCACCAATAGCGTTACTTTCTACTAAATAGTCTTGTCCATCATTTTTAATTTGAATATCTAAATTATTCAGGAATGATTTAATATTGGTTTCACCAACAGCCTTAAACGCTTCTAATGCCGTTGTATTTCTTGAATACACAAGAGCTCTACGTAATGTCATTGGTCCATTATGTCTAAAGTCCCAGTTATTTAGTTCAACACCATTTGAATATGTTGTCTTTTGATCCAATAGCGTTTGACCAGTTGAATAGTTTAAATATTCAATAGCAGGGCCGTAGTCGATAATTGGTTTGATAGTAGATCCTGTACTTCTTTGATTATCAGTTGCCCGGTTGTAAGCGAATAGAGTTGTTTGTTTACGACCACCGCTGACAGCTCGAACGGCACCTGTTTTAGAATCTAACATTACAGAAGCACTTTGAATTTTATCGTTAACATAATTGATATAGTCATTTGTGTTAACAATATCATTCAGTTTTTGTTGTGCTTTAGAATCAATGGTGGTTTCGATCACTAGACCGTCATTGTAAGGATCAAGACCTGTTTTATCTTGAACTTCTTTTAAGACCATCGTTACGAAAGAATCGTAGACTAAAGCTTTATCTGAACTATCAACATTATTGTCATGAGCAATTAGTCCATCATTAATTGGAGTCGCTAAAGCTTGCTCGTATTGCTCATTAGTAATTTTTCCATTTGTTTTCATTGTATATAAAACTGTATCTCGGCGTTCTTTTGCCTCTTCAGGATGAGCATATGGATCATAGGAATTAGGTGCTTGAGGCATTCCGGCAAGTAAAGCTACTTGAGGAAGAGATAACTCCGATAATTCTTTGTTAAAATAATAGTGTGAAGCTGTACCAAATCCGTAGACACTATTCGCCATATATACTTTATTTAAATAGAAAGTAAGGATTTGCTCTTTGGAAAACTCACGTTCGAGTTTAAGTGCTAGAATCGCTTCTTGAATTTTACGTTGATACGTTTGATCTTCTTTCTTTGTAGAAAAGACAGAAAGCTTAATCAATTGTTGAGTAATCGTACTACCACCTTGAGTTATTTGACCAGCTTTGGCATTTCTAAAGAAGGAACCTAGAATACGAATGGGGTCAATTCCCATATGAGAGTAAAATCGTTTATCTTCAATTGAAGTTACAGCATCTTTAAGTAATTGAGGAACTTGATCACTAGTAATGACATCTCTTTTTTCTCCCCCAAGAGAAGAGATTAGTTCGCCATCTTTATCATATATTTTTGTTTCAGTCGCCCCTTGAAGGTCACTTGCTTTAATTTCAGGAGCAGTGGAACCATAATATGCAAAAATTGCAATGATTGCTATCAGTGCAACTCCTATAAATGCTCCTAAACCAATAAGAACTTTTTTTAATATTTTTTTCTTATTAGAAGGAGATAAAGCTTTCTTTTTTGGTTGGCGGTGCTGCGATGAACGCGACTGGCCGGTATTGTTTTCAGTCATTTATTGACCTCCTTATAATAAATCATCCACTACATCCAAATAATTAAGAGTCATTTGTAGTGAAAGTTGAATTTGATATCCATTTTCTTGAATATAGGATAAAGGGATTGATTGTCTTTTAGAATGAATATCCTTTATATACTCATCAATTTTTGGGTATTCGAGCAAATAGTATTGTTTTAAAGTTGAAAAGTAAAAAATTACAAAGGAAATTCCACCTTGCTCGGTGCATTCTTTCATATGTGTTAACTGATGCTCATGGATATTCTTTAAAGGAAATGAAGTTTTATTTTTAGTTTCTTTCGCTTCAAAATCGATATATCTTCCTTTATATACTCCGTTATAGTCAGTAGTAGAAGCATGACGGTAATATGCTTCAGTTATTTTGGCAGCACTTCTGACAGGATAGTCTACTTTAACGACTTGAATTGGAGTAGGTTTCTTATGAATGACGGCTCTTTTTTGAATACGATAGAGTTCATTGGTTTGATTCAATATATTTTCTAAACCCATTCCACGACTACTATAGTTAGTTTGCTTTTCAGCTTTTTTAGCAGTTCGTATTAAGTGATTTTGCCCTTTTGGATATTGAATCATTTTATCCCTCCTTTGGCGACTATTATAACATTTTAATTGTAAAATGAAAAAAACAATTACTTTTGTTACCTTTTTTTAACATTGTAGAAAAATACCTATAAAATAAACATTCTATTCAGGTCAATTATGTTTTACAAAAGATGAAGAGTATTGTAAAATGAATGAGTATGTAAATCCATTCGTCTTTTTAGATGAATAATGAATTTATGGAGGAATAATATGACAGCAAAATTCGAAAAAGTTGAAACTAATAAAGTTGTTTTAACATTTGAAATCTCTCAAGAAGATATTAAAAAAGGTTTGGACCAAGCGTTTAACCGCGTTAAAAAGAACGTGAACGTTCCTGGTTTCCGTAAAGGTAAGGTAAGCCGTCAAGTATTTGAAAAAATGTACGGTGAAGAAGCTTTATACCAAGATGCATTAAACATTCTTTTACCTGATGCATATGATAACGCAGTTGAAGAAACTGGAATCTTCCCAGTAACTCAACCAAAAATCGATATCGAATCTATCGAAAAAGGTAAACCATGGGTGATCAAAGCAGAAGTAATTGTTAAACCTGAAGTTAAATTAGGTGAATACAAAGGCTTAACGGTTGAAAAACAAGATCGTACAGTGTCTGAACAAGATGTTGAAGATCGCCTATTACAAGAACAAGCTCGTGCAGCTGAATTAGTTGTTAAAGAAGAAGCAGCTGAATTAGGTGACACAGTAGTTATCGACTTCGAAGGTTTCTTAGGGGACGAAGCTTTTGAAGGCGGAAAAGGTGAAAACCACTCATTAGAATTAGGTTCAGGTTCATTCATCCCAGGTTTTGAGGACCAATTAGTTGGCACTAAAGAAGGCGATGAAGTTGAAGTGAAAGTGACATTCCCTGAAGAATACCATGCAGAAAACTTAAAAGGTCAAGAAGCAGTATTCAAAGTGAAAGTTCACGAAGTAAAAACTAAAGAATTACCTGAATTAACAGATGAATTCGCTAAAGATGTGGATGATTCTGTTGAAACATTAGCAGAATTAAAAGAAAAATTCCGTAAAGAATTAGAAGAAGCTAAAGCAGCAGCTGCTGACGAAGCAGTAGCAGATGAAGCTTTACGTAAAGCAGTAGAAAATGCTGAAATCGTTGAATTACCACACGAAATGGTTCATGACGAAGTTCACCGTCAAATGGAACATTACTTAAACGATATGCGCCGTAACGGAATCTCTCCAGAAATGTACTATCAAATCACTGGTACAACAGAAGCAGATTTACACAAAATGATGGAAAAAGACGCTGATGTTCGTACGAAGACTAACTTAGTATTAGAACAAATCGTTAAAGAAGAAGGCATTGAAGCAACTGATGAAGATGTAGCTAACGAAGTGAAAGAATTAGCTGCTCAATACGGTATGGAAGAAGATGCAGTTCGTGCAGCTGTTTCAGTAGATATGTTGAAAAACGATATCGCAATGAAAAAAGCATTAGCGGTAATTACAGAGTCTGCAAAAGAAGCTTAATAGAAGAAAGTTTACCGCGCTGGTTTCAATATGAAATCAGCGCTTTTTTTGAAACAACTTTTCTTGTTGAAAATTAAGACTTATGGTACTCTTAATAGAAGAAATCAGGAAATAGAATGGGGGTTTCAGATTGTATAAAGATGAAACAAAACAAGTAAGATGTTCTTTTTGTGGAAAATCGCAAGAACAAGTAAAAAAAATTATCGCTGGTCCTGATGTATTTATTTGTAATGAATGTGTTGATTTATGTAAAGAAATCATTGATGAAGAATTTTCATCTATAACAATGGATGAAATGATTGATGTCTTGAAACCGCAAGAAATTCGTAAAGTGTTAGATGAATATGTTGTTGGTCAAGAGCATGCAAAGAAATCATTAGCGGTAGCAGTGTATAATCACTATAAACGGATTAATCATTTGTTAAATGAAGACGAGGATGAAGTAGAGTTACAAAAAAGTAATATTTGTTTAATTGGACCAACCGGTTCTGGAAAAACATACTTAGCTCAGTCTCTTGCGCGGATTCTAAATGTACCATTTGCCATTGCAGATGCGACTACTTTAACAGAAGCGGGTTATGTAGGGGAAGATGTGGAAAACATTCTTCTAAAATTACTGCAAGCAACTGATTACGATATCGATCGTGCCGAAAAAGGAATCATTTATATTGATGAGATTGATAAAATTGCTAAAAAAAGTGAGAATGTTTCTATTACCCGTGATGTGAGCGGGGAAGGGGTTCAACAAGCTTTATTAAAAATTCTTGAAGGAACTATTGCCTCAGTCCCACCTCAAGGAGGAAGAAAACATCCTCATCAAGAGTTGATTCAAATTGATACATCTAACATTTTATTCATTGTGGGTGGAGCTTTTGATGGTATAGAAACCATTGTAAAAGAACGATTAGGTGCTAAAGTTATTGGATTTGGATCTTCTAATAAAAATTTATCAAGCCACGAAAGCCTAATGCAATTAATCATTCCAGAAGATTTGCAGAAATTTGGGTTGATTCCTGAATTTATCGGTCGTCTTCCGATTACCGCTGCATTAGAACCATTATCTAAAGAGGATTTGGTTAATATTTTAACGAAACCAAGAAATGCTTTAGTGAAACAGTATCAAAAACTCTTTGCAATGGATGATGTTGAATTGGAATTTGAACCTAAAGCACTTGATGCTATTGCCTCAAAAGCAATTGAAAGACGAACTGGAGCTCGTGGTTTAAGAAGTATTATCGAATCTGTTATGATGGATTTAATGTTCGATATTCCAAGTCGAAATGATATTACTAAAGTTGTAGTAACTGAATCAATTGTTACAGGGACAGGGCAACCTGATTTGTACGATGAAGATAATCGCCTGATATCCTAGGGAATTTCACAAATATATGGTAGGATAGAATGAGATGCGGTATTATAAGCGGTATTTCATTCTATTTTATTATTGACTATATGAATTGAGGGAGAGATATATGAGAGGGTTAAAATCCTTTATTAAAAAAAGATATTCTAAAGAAGAATTTGCTTGGATTATGCAAGACTGGGCTAATTCTGTTTATTCGTTAATGATTACAACAGCGATATTTCCTTTATTTTTCAAAACAGTAACTTCTAACGCCGGTGTTTCGGCAGCGGATTCTACTGCTTATTTGGGATATGCAAACTCGATTGCCACATTCATTGTTTCTATCATGGCACCTGTACTAGGTGCTTTGGCTGATTATAAAGGATATAGAAATCCAATGTTTACATGGAGTACATTGATAGGAGTATTTTCGGTAGTTGGTATGATGTTTGTAGAAAGCGATCAATGGATGATTTTACTTGTTCTATATACATTGTCTGCAATCGGATATTCTGCTTCAAATATTTTCTACGATAGTTCTATCATGGATGTAACTTCCTACGATAGAATGGACAGTATTTCTGCTGCAGGTTATGGCTACGGATATATAGGTAGTGTTTTTCCATTTATCTTATTTATGATGGTCATGCAGTTTAGTGGATTAAATTCCACTGCAGTCGTAATGGTAGGGTTCTTTATTACAGCGGCTTGGTGGTTTGTGTTTACAATCCCTTATTGGAGATATGTAAAACAAAAATCATTTATTGAGAAACCAAAAAATCCTGTAAAAGATAGTTTTATCCGTTTGTGGAAGACCATTAAACATATTGGAGAACACAAACAAGTATTTCTTTTCTTATTAGCTTATTTCTTCTACATTGATGGAGTAGGAACAATTATTAAAATGGCTACTGCAATTGGTGCAGATATGGGACTTGATGGGAATAGTTTAATTGTAATTCTGTTAATTGTTCAAATTGTGGCCTTTCCGTTTAGTTTGTTCTATGGATTTTTATCCAAAAAAATTGGCAACAAAATGACTTTATTCATTGGAATTGGTACATATGTAGCTATCTGTATTTTAGCTTTAGGTCTTAAAACGTATAATGATTTCCTATTTCTTGCTATCTTAATTGGTACTGCTCAAGGTGGGGTACAGTCTTTAAGTCGATCATTATTTGGCCAACTTATTCCAGCCAATCAGTCTAATGAATTTTTCGGATTTTATAACATTTTTGGTAAATTCTCGTCTATTCTTGGGACTACATTGTTAGGAATTACTGCTCAATTGACAGGGAAATCATTAGATGGAGTATTCTCATTAGTTATTTTATTCCTTATCGGTTCAGTATTGTTATTCTTTGTTAAAATACCAGAAAAGAAAGGGCTAGAAAATGAAGGTTAATAAAGCGGAGTTTACAATTAGCGCGGTTTCTCCAGCACAATATCCTGCAGGAGACCTTCCTGAAATTGCTTTGTCTGGTCGTTCGAATGTTGGAAAATCTTCCTTTATCAACAAGTTGATTCAAAGAAAGAGTCTTGCTAGAACTTCAAGTAAACCTGGTAAAACACAAACGTTAAATTTTTATCATATCAATGAGCTGTTTTACTTTGTGGATGTACCAGGATATGGTTATGCAAAGGTTTCAAAGAAAGAACGTGAAAAATGGGGAAAAATGATTGAGGAATATATTACTACTCGTCAATCATTAAGACTAGTTCTAATATTGGTAGACTTTAGACATGAGCCGAGTCAAGAAGATGTTCAAATGAGAGAGTTTCTTGAATACTACAATATTCCTTATCGTATTGTGATGACAAAATGTGATAAGATTCCTAGAGGGAAATGGAATAAACATGTAAGTGTAATCCGTAAAGCATTTGGAAAACCTCCAGAAGATTTATTCCTAACTTTTTCTTCAGAAACTGGAGAAGGTGTAGAGAAAGCTTGGAAATTCATTGAACAATTTATTTCAAAAGAGAGCATTGCTTAATGGCTTTGCTCTCTTCTTTTTATCAATATACTTTATAAGGTATATTGAAAGTTAAACGGATATAGTATAAAGATGATAATAACAATGTTTTGAGCGAAAAATAGAATTGATTACATTGCATTCATTTTAGAATTATGTTATATTATATGCTGTATCATTAGGCGTATTGTATGGAGGGTGTTTTTTTATGAGTCAAAGAATTTCAAAAGAAACGGTTCAAAGCATACAATCGCAAGTGAACATTCTTGATATTGTGGGTCAGTTCGTCCAATTACGAAAGCAAGGAAAAAGTCTATTTGGTCGTTGTCCATTTCACGATGAAAGGACACCATCTTTCACAGTGACGGAAGAAAAACAATTATTCCATTGTTTTAGCTGCGGGAGAGGTGGCAATGTTTTTAATTTCATGCAAGAGCTTGAAAACTTGTCTTTTCCAGAATCCGTAGTTCGAGTTGCTGAACTCTCTAACATCGATATAGACGTAGAGCTACCAACAACGCAAACGATTATTCCGAGAAAAGAGAAGAAATTATATGAGGCTCATGAAAAAGCGGCTGAGTTTTATTCTCACGTTCTTTTAAACACTAAAGGCGGGAAAGAAGCGCTTGATTATTTAGAAAATCGTGGATATACCGTCGAAACCTTAAAAGAATTCGGATTTGGTTTTTCTTTAAAAGACAGAACACAATTAGAACAAGTCCTTCAAGAATTACAATTAACGGATGAGGAAAAAGAAGCTTCAGGTCTATTTTCTGAAAAACAAAATGGTTTCTTTGATCGTTTTAATCAACGAATAATGATTCCGCTTAGAAATGAACATGGCCAAATTATTGCTTTTTCCGGAAGAGTCTTACCAGGTTATTCTGATGATTTCGCATCTCAAGCAAAATATTTAAATAGTCCAGAGACAATCCTTTTTTCAAAAAGAAATTTTCTTTTCAACTTCGACTTGGCAAAGAAAAATATTAGAAAACAGAATAAAGTGATTTTGTTTGAAGGGTATATGGATGTTATTTCTGCTTGGCAAGCAGATGTTCAAATTGGGGTTGCTTCGATGGGGACCTCATTGACTCCTGATCAAATACAAACTTTACAGAAGGTCACAGATACCATTCTGATTGCTTATGATGGGGATAAGGCGGGGTTAGAAGCCACGAATCGTGCGATAGAAATGATTCAAGACACTAACGCTTTCAAAATAGGGATAATCCCTTTTGATAACGGCTTGGATCCTGATGAATTCATAAAAGAACGAGGGACTCAAGCATTTAAAGATTTAGTAGAATATTCTCAAGAGACGGTATACCAATTTAAGAAGAGATTTCTTTCTAAAAAATATTCTTTACAAATAGAAAGCCAAAAAATTCAGTATATCGAAGAAATGATTGTAGAGCTTTCAAAAATTAATAATGAAGTTGAGCTGAACTTGGCGATGAAATATCTCGCTGATGAATTCGATTTAGATTTCTCAACCGTTTTAAACCAGGTAAAACAATTACGGTTACGATTAGGAAAACAAAAAAGGCAGTCTAACGCTGAGTCAGTTTCTTATAATCGCCAGGTTGAGATTAAACCTGCAACGAAGAATGAGCATATCCAAAAACAATTGATGTATCGATTGCTTCATAATGAACAGGCTTGGATTTATTTAAATAGAATTGATTCTGAATTCGTTTTTCCTGATTCGCATTATGAACAGTTATATTTATTGTTACAATCTTTTAAGAATGAAGAGAATGAAGTTGATGTTCAACAATTTTTCCTCTTTTTAGATGATAAAGATGTTTTGAACCGAAATCTTGTTTCAGAAATTGAACTGTCTAACTTTCCACCGGAATGTACAGAACAAGAAATTCAAGATTTAGTTTATGTTTTATCGAAAAAAAATTCGCTAAAAGAGCAGCTTGCTAATAAAAAAGAAGAGTTGAATCGTGCTGCTCTTATGAAAGATGATATTTTACGTCAGAAATTGATGCGTGAAATAATGGAGATTCAACGACAATTAAGAAATAAAATGAATGGAGGAATGGTGAATGACAGTTCAAAAAAATGAAAAAGGTCAAACACTGAATGAAGCAACTTCAATGCTTCTTGCAGAACGAAAATTATTCGGTCAAATTTTATACGATGATTTATCTGCACAAATCGCAATCCCATTTGAATTGGATGCGGAAGGAATGGATAAGTTAATTCAAAAATTTGAGGATGCAGGGGTTAGTGTTGTTGATGCAAATGGTGAACCAACAAGTCATCAGTTGTCCGTTGAGAGTCAACGAGAAGCTGAAGTTGGAACTGTTGAAGATGATACTGCTTTATCATCCAATACAAAAATTAATGACTCCGTTCGTATGTATTTAAAAGAAATCGGACGAGTTCCACTTCTTAGTGCGGACGAAGAGGTTGCATTAGCTCTTCGAATTCAAGAAGGAGATACAGAAGCCAAACAAGAACTAGCGGAAGCCAACCTTCGTTTAGTAGTATCCATTGCAAAACGTTATGTAGGGCGTGGAATGCAGTTCTTGGATTTAATCCAAGAAGGAAATATGGGCTTAATGAAAGCTGTTGAGAAATTCGACCATACGAAAGGATTCAAGTTCTCAACTTACGCAACTTGGTGGATTCGTCAAGCGATCACACGTGCGATTGCAGACCAAGCACGTACAATTCGTATTCCAGTACATATGGTTGAAACAATCAATAAATTAGTACGTGTTCAAAGACAACTATTACAAGATTTAGGACGCGAACCTACACCGGAGGAAATCGGTGCAGAAATGGATTTACCAACTGAAAAAGTTCGTGAAATTCTAAAAATTGCTCAAGAACCAGTCTCTCTTGAAACGCCTATCGGGGAAGAGGACGATTCACATTTAGGGGATTTCATCGAAGACGATAACGCAACAAGCCCAGCTGATCATACAGCATACGCATTGTTGAAAGAGCAACTCGATGAAGTTCTTGAACAATTAACGGACCGTGAAGAAAACGTACTTCGCCTACGTTTTGGTCTTGATAAAAACGGTGAAATTCGTACATTAGAACAAGTAGGGCAAGTATTCGGGGTAACACGTGAACGTATTCGTCAAATTGAAGCGAAAGCATTACGTAAATTACGCCACCCAAGTCGTTCAAAACAATTAAAAGATTTCTTAGATTAAGAATTGAGTATGAGAAGCAGTCTTTAAGGATTGCTTCTTTTTTGTTTGCAATTTTTATGAAATCTCTATTATTTTCATGAAAAAGGGTTTAAAACTAGTGAATAATTTGGTAAACTAACAAATGTGGTAATTGAGAATGATTATCAATTAGAAAAGAGAGAACATGAAAAGAGTTAGTTATTTAATTTTATTATTACTTATATTAAGCATTATCTCACTCTCTGTTGGAGCATCCAGCTTCTCTTGGATGGAATTTTTTAATGGAGGAGAGAGCGCAACACAACTATTTTGGCAATCAAGATTTCCTAGACTGTTGAGTATTTTATTGTCAGCTTCTGCAATGAGTGTATCGGGTTTATTGATGCAGACGATTACGCAAAATGAGTTTGCTTCGCCAAGTACGATTGGTACAGTTGACGCCGCAAAACTGGGATTGATGATGAGTTTATTATTATTCCCATCGCCTGGTCTGTTAGAAAAAATGGCAACGTCATTTGTGTTTGCGATTGGCTTCTCGGCCCTTTTTGTCGCCTTACAGCATCATCTGTCTATAAAACAAAAATGGATGATTCCTTTAATTGGTCTAATCTTTGGCGGAGTCATTGGAGCATGTACACAGTTTATTGCGTATCAATTTCAATTAGTCCAAAGTCTATCGTCATGGATGCAAGGGTCGTTTTCGATGATTCAAACAAATCAGTATGAATGGCTTTTCTTATGTTTATTTGTTCTGGTCCTTAGTATTGTATTTGCCCATTATTATACAGTAGTCAGCATGGGGGAAGATATTAGTCGAAATCTTGGCGTTCCGGTGAAACGGATGGAGTCATTAACATTAGTGCTTATTGCGCTAACAACGAGTGTAACGATGATTACAGTGGGAAGCTTACCGTTTATTGGGGTGATTGTTCCAAATATCGTCCGTATGCGATTTGGGTCTCAAATGAAAGTATTAGTGCCACTGACAATGCTTATTGGTGCCTGTCTTGTTTTAGCTTGTGACATTATCGCACGAATGGTCATTGCTCCTTATGAGATTTCCGTAAGTATCATCTTAAGTATTCTCGGGGCCACACTCTTTATTTTCCAAGTGATTCGCCTGGAAAAGAAAGGAGGAGACCTATGAAAAAGAAAACAAGAATCTTTTTAGGCATCCTTTCTATTATTGTTGTGTTACTAGTAGCAGCGTATCTACTGATACCATCGAAAAATAGTACAACAGTTTCAAATTTTATTTTACAACGACGATTATTGAAATTGCTGGTTATGGTGATTGTATCTTGTGCAATCCCAATCTCGACGATTAGCTTTCAAACCGTTGTGCAAAATCGTTTTTTAACGCCGGGTGTTTTAGGAATTGAGAGCCTATTTGTCTTTATTCAAAGTGGACTGTATTACTTTGAAAGTTTAGTAGGGGTAAAAGTAGAACAGTCAGTAATTATTTATTCTGTCACGATTGCTATTCAAATCGGTTTACTACTGTTATTAATGAATGCGTCTAAAGGGATGATGCTATCGAATTTCAAAGTGCTACTGTTACTAACAATGGCATTTTCGATGTTACTTAGAAATGCAAGCACATTTTTACAAGTGTTAATGGATCCAAATGAGTTTGATAAATTGCAAAGTTCGCTCTATCCATCTTTCCAAAAGATGAATGCACAACCAATGATGATTGGTGTAGCAATTGGTCTTTTCGTTCTTTTAATGATGGTGTTCTATAGAATACGACATCAGCTAGATGCGCTTCATTTAGGTGTTGACGGTGCAAAGATGTTGGGGATCAATACAAAACGACTTAGTAATGTAGTGATTGTCATTGTCATTATTATGACAAGTTTATCAACGATTCTAGTAGGGCCGCTTCAGTTTTTAGGTTTTATGATTGCTAACTTAACCTACCAGTTGACGAAAGAATTTAAGCATAGCATTTTATGGCTTTTTTCAGCCTTTTTAGGGCTTGTGATAGTGCTCGCGGCACAGTTAATCGTTGAACGCATATTCCTTCTTACAATCCCGATTAGCGTGTTTATCGAAGGGATTGGAGGAGTATTGTATTTAATCTTATTAGTGAAAGGAGAGAATCCTGGTGCAGCTTAAAGGTGTTACAAAAAAATATCGTCATCCTGTTGTTGATCATGTGGATTTAGAAGTCTCAAAACATCGACTGACTTCTTTTATTGGACCAAACGGCGCCGGGAAATCAACACTTCTTGGGATGATGAGTCGACTTCTGACGAAAGATGAAGGGTTTATATATATTAACGGACAAGAAGTTGAGGCGTGGAATTCAACAGAATTAGCAAAAGAACTTGCCGTTTTAAAACAAAATCAGCAGGTACATGTCAGTATGACAGTAGAAGAATTTGTTCGTTTCGGTCGTTTTCCTTATACGAAAGGAAAAATTACCAAAGAGGACGAGCGTATTGTAGAAGAGGCGCTAGTGAATACAAATCTTAACTCTTTTAGAACACAGGACATTGGAACTTTATCTGGAGGGCAGTACCAACGAGCGTTAATTGCGATGGTTTTAGCTCAGGATACAGAATGGATTTTATTGGACGAACCATTAAATCATCTCGATTTAAAGCAAGCGTATGAAGTAATGAATTTATTGCGATTCTTAGTCGACGAAAAAGAAAAATCGATTGTGATTGTGATGCATGATTTAAATATAGCAAGTAATTTTTCAGATGATATTGGTTGTTTTAAAAATGGAAACTGTATCATCCATGATAAAGTCGATAAAGTTATGAAAGATGATGTGTTATCAGCTTTATATGAAATTCCGCTAGAAGTGGTTGAAATGAATGGCAAAAAAATATGTATTATTAAGAATGGAGAATTAGAATGAAAAAAATTTTAGCTTTAATTAGTTTAGTGGCTGTATTTATCCTTGCAGCTTGCGGACAAACAACAAAAACAGATGGAGCTACGACTCAAACTCAAGCTGCTGCAGAAGAAAAGAGTGAAGTGACTCTTACTAACGGGAAAGAAGACGTAACGGTTAAAACAAAACCAAAGAAAATTGTTGTATTTGATTTAGGGGTTGCCGATACAATTCGCGAACTTGGTTTTGTCGATAATATTGTAGGGATGCCTTTAAAAACTTTGCCTGCGTACTTAAAAGATTTACCATCAAGTATTCAACCAACAGGATCAATGGTGGAGCCAGATATTGAGGCCATTGCTGCATTAGAACCCGATTTAATCATCGCTTCAGGTCGTACGATTAAATATTTAGACCAATTAAAAGAAATCGCACCAACCGTTATTTTCTCAGTGGACCAAAAGGACTACTGGAATTCAGTGTCTAAAAACATCCGCTTGGTAGCATCACTATTTGGTAAAGAGGCTGAGACGAAAGCAGAGGAAGAAATTAAATCACTAGAAGCTTCGATTAAGAAAGTGGCTGATGTGAATGAAAAATCAACTAATAAAACATTAACTTTAATGCTTAATGAAGGAAAAATGTCCGCATTTGGCGCAGATTCACGTTTTGCATTTCTTTATCAATCACTCAAATTCAAAGCGACTGATGCAAAAATTGAAGATAGCAGACATGGCCAAGAAATGAGCTTTGAAGGAGTTAAAGAAATTAATCCTGATACTATTATTTTATTAAATAGAACTCTAGCAATTGGTGGAGATAATTCAAATGCTGATACAATTTTAAACAATGCATTATTCAAAGAAACAAACGCTGTGAAGAATAACCGTGTCATCCAATTAACTTCTGACTTATGGTATCTCAGCGGTGGTGGATTACAATCTACTAAATTAATGATTGAAGATGTTAAAAAAGTACTCCAATAATGAAAGTAAACTATAACAGCTAGTTTAAGTTCAATAGAAAAGAGGTGTACCGCAACTGCGGTACACCTCTTAATTTATTTATTCTAAAGTATCTGCCTCAGTAACTCCTAGAATTACTGGAAGAATCATTGGATGACGTTCCGTTTTCTTAAATAAGAAAGGACCTAAAACGTCTGTGATTTTATTTCTGAGAGATCGTTCATTTAGTACTTCTTCGGTGTCAGAAAGCAATTCTTCAATTTCATCACGAAGGATAGCTTGTGCTTCATTTAGAAGTTGTCCAGACTCTTTCATGTAGATAAACCCACGAGAGAGCATATCTGGACCAGCCACTAGTTCACGGTTTTCGTAGTCAACAGTAGCTACGCAGATAACTAAACCATCTTGAGAGAGAGTCTTACGATCTCGAAGAACAATGTTTCCGATATCACCAATTCCGTTACCATCAACATAGACATCTCCGGCAAAGAAGTGGCCAGCCCTACGTGCTGAGTCTGCTGTGACTGCAAGAACATCACCATTGCTTAAGATAAATGAGTTTTCTTTTGGAATTCCCACTTGAGTTGCAAGGTTCGCTTGAATCTTCTGCATACGATATTCACCATGAACTGGAACGAAGTATTTAGGCTTCATTAAGCGAAGCATTAATTTTTGTTCTTCTTGAGAACCGTGACCAGATGTGTGAATATTGTTAACTTTACCGTGGATGACTTCAGCACCAGCTTCTGAAAGAAGGTTGATGACGCGGTTAACGCTTGAAGTGTTTCCAGGGATTGGTGAACTAGAGAAGATGACTGTATCTCCAGGTTGAATAGAGATTTGACGGTGAGTCCCGTTAGCGATACGGCTAAGAGCAGCCATTGGTTCCCCTTGAGAACCTGTACATAGAATAATGACTTTCTCAGAAGGGTATTGATTGATTTCTCGTCCATCAATAAAAGTATCATCTGGCGCTTGAATATAGCCTAATTCTCTAGCTGTTCGGAAACTAGCTTCCATACTACGTCCGAATACAGCTAATTTACGTCCAGTTGCTACAGCCACATCCGTTACTTGTTTTAGACGAGAAACGTTTGATGCGAATGTCGCAAAAATGATACGTCCATCCACGCGTTGTATAATTTCTTTAATCGATTTTCCAACAACTTGTTCTGATTGAGTAAATCCAGGGACTTCAGAGTTCGTACTGTCTCCTAAAAGAACAAGAACGCCTTCTGAACCAATTTGTGCCATACGGTGAAGGTTTGCGGGTTCTCCAACTGGAGTAAAGTCAAACTTATAGTCACCTGTAAATACGATATTTCCTGGAGGAGTCTTAATCACAATCCCAAATGCATCTGGAATAGAGTGGGTCGTGCGATAGAAACTCACTTGTGTTTTTCGGAATTTAATCACGCTGTCTTCATCAATTTCGTGAAGAATCGCATCTCTTAAAAGTCCGTGTTCTTCTAATTTATTTCGAATTAAAGACATCGCAAGTTTCGTTGCATAAATAGGGATGTTCGCTTGCTTAATTAAGAAAGGAATCCCACCAATATGGTCTTCGTGTCCATGTGAAATAAATAGCCCTTTTACTTTATTAATATTTTGAACGATATAACTATAATCGGGTATCACGTAGTCGATTCCGAGTAAATCATCTTCAGGGAATTTAATACCGGCATCCAAAATGATGAGTTCATCTTGGAATTGAACGCCATAAGTGTTTTTACCGATTTCGCCTAAACCGCCAAAAGCAAATACGCCCGTTTCGTTGTTTTTAATATTTGGTTTCATTTTATTTGAACACCGTTAATTTAAATTCTGGGTTTTGTTTTTCGTAAGCTAGGTGTTTCTCATCTAGCTCTTGGATGAACTCTACGTTGTATTCAGTATTTTCATCAACAAGGCGACGGGCTTCTACCTTGTCACTTGCTTCGATATACAAAGCTTCTGTGTTTTCACGACGTGGAGCCTCTGTTTT
The DNA here is from genome assembly GCF_001806915.1 of Granulicatella sp. HMSC30F09. Classification (NCBI taxonomy): domain Bacteria; kingdom Bacillati; phylum Bacillota; class Bacilli; order Lactobacillales; family Carnobacteriaceae; genus Granulicatella; species Granulicatella sp. HMSC30F09. The sequence goes on from NZ_KV786415.1 coordinate 64,977, forward strand.
TGTTGGTTGGTAAGTAATTTTAAAAATCATGTATGTACTCCTTTAATTTTTTTCATAATGTTTCTATCATATTTTAGCATAGAATGCTTCTATTTTCATAGTTTTATAAGTCGAAAGAACATTCGTCTAGCAATTTTTCTAACAATTGATTGGGAGTTGAAAGAGGAGTGCTCGTTAGAGATTGTATGGTTTCTTCATACTTGAAATAAATTGTATTCCAATTTCTTTGTTTAGCACCAAAAATATCGTTTTTCAAATCATCGCCAATCATCCAAAATTTTGATGGAGAAATATTAGGAAATAATCTTTCAACATTTATAAAAGCTTCTGGTTCTGGTTTTTTAACCCCAGTATCTTCAGAAATGAAAATATTTGTTGAGGTAAACCATTTATATAAGTTTAGTGAATGAATTTTCTTTAATTGGTGGTCTGTTGGTCCATTGGTTAGAAGTACTAAACTGGCTCTTGATGATAGGTAATCAAAAAATGAAAACCAATCTTTATCTAATTGGATATGATCCATCATAAACTGGTATTGTTTCTTAAACGTCATCGTTTCTTGTAAGGAAGAGGGCAACCCTAAAGCTGTTAATGTATTTTGAACACGTGAGAAATGGTTTTCTTCTAATGAAATTTTTCCCTTTGAGAATAATTCAAAAGCTTCATCACTTTTCTCTTGATAAACTTTATATGAACTTTCGTCAAATGAATGGTTAGGGTAGATTTCTTTTAAGGTATCCAAAAAAACTTTCTTTTTAGAATATAAAGTATCATCTAAATCAAACACCAAAATGGGTTTCTTATTCTCCAATGACAACGGCTCCTTTAGGAATATACATTGGCTGTGATTGGTTGATATGGTCATAGAACATAACACCATTTAAATGATCAATTTCATGTTGAACTACGATGGCTTCATAATCAGTTAAAGTACGAACAAATTCATCACCGTTGATATCTTGATATTTAACCGTAATCCGTTCTGGGCGAAGTACTATACCTGGAACTTCACGATTAACAGATAAGCATCCTTCTCCGTCTTTTAAACAAGCTTTTTTAACGGATTCTCTCATTATTCGAGGATTAATCCAGACTTCATCTAAAATCGCTTCTTCTTCCTCAAATCCAGGAACGAGTAAGGCAATCATTTGAATGGTTTTCCCGAGTTGAGGAGCTGCTAAACCAACTCCTGCGCGTAATGCGTATTTTTCAGCAATCTCTGGGTTTTGGCTGTTATGTAAAAATTCAAGCATCTCTTTAGCTAATTCTTGATGCTCAGGTGAAAGAGGAAAGGTAAGTTTTTCTGCACGTTTTCTTAGAGCAGGATGTCCCTCTAGCACGATATCCTTCATAGTAATCATGGCATGACTCCTTTATTTGTTTCATAAATCTGTCTATAAGTATAACATTTTTCCCTTTATAAACCAATGTATTCAGTAGGTTATATTTTTTTTAATCTTGAAAATAGAATACTATAAAAGAACTGCAACATCTGTTACAATAGAAAGGAAATACATGAAAAGGAATGGATGCCATGGTTTTTTGGAAGAAACAATCAAAGAAAGAAGATGCAACGGAAATAATTTCTTTAGATTCTAATAATATCCCAAAACACATTGCCGTTATTATGGATGGAAATGGGCGTTGGGCGAAAAAACGTAATCTTCCTAGAATAGCAGGACATAAAGAGGGAATGAGCACTGTTAAGAGAATTGCTATTGCTGCTGATGAATTGGGCGTGAAAGCAATGACTTTATATGCTTTTAGTACTGAGAATTGGAAAAGACCAACTGAAGAAGTCAGTTTTTTAATGAAATTACCGGGTGATTTTTTTGGAACATTCATGCCAGAGCTCCAAGAGAGAAATATGAAGATTCAATTAATTGGGTTTATTGATGAATTACCTGAAGCAACAAAAAGCATTGTTTTAAAAGCTGTAGAAGACACCAAAAATAATACTGGAATGGTTTTAACATTTGCTTTGAATTATGGTTCGCGTGCTGAAATTATTGAGGCAACGAAGGCAATATCTACGCTTGTAAAACAAGGCGAATTGGAAATCGAAAATATTGATGAGGCTATTTTTGAATCGCATTTACAAACTCAATTTTTAGGAGAATTACAAAACCCTGACTTAATGATACGTACGAGCGGAGAAGTTAGATTGAGTAATTTTTTACTATGGCAATTAGCTTATAGTGAATACTATTTTACGGATATCTTTTGGCCTGATTTCTCTGAAGAAGATTTGCATAAAGCTATTCAAACATATCAGAGTAGACATCGACGTTATGGAGGACTTGCTTAGATGGGGAAAAGAGTTATTACTGCTTTAATCGCTTTGGGAATCTTTCTTCCGTTATTATATGAAGGTGGAATAGGCCTTCGAACACTATTTCTTTTATTATCTACCGTTGGGATTTATGAATTTTTCCAAATGAAAAAAATGAACATATTTTCTGTTGAAGGTGTATTAACAATATTAGCCACATTGTCATTTTTATTTTCACAAAGACCATTGGTAGCTTTACCTAGAGGAATAGATTATTTCTTCATTTATTTCCTTATAGTCATGCTATTAATGACATTAACAGTATATAAAAGTGATCGATTCTCATTTGAAGATGCTGCTTTTTGTTCACTCATTTCTCTTTACGTTGGTGGAGGTTTTTCAGGAATTTTATTTGTCAGAAGCATTAGTTTCGGGATGGCAATATTTGTATTCCTAATTATTTGGGGGACAGACTCCTTTGCTTATATTTTTGGTCGAAGATTTGGAAAACATAAATTGGCACCCGAGATCAGTCCAAATAAAACAATTGAAGGTTCTATTGGAGGGGTGATTGGGTCTCTAGGATTAGGATTACTAGTTGTACCATTTTATAATCCTGTTAATTTCTCCGTTTTAGAATTTGTTTTTTTAATGGTTAGCTTATCAGTTTTTGGACAATTAGGAGATTTAGTAGAATCTGCATATAAGAGACAGTTTAATGTTAAGGATTCTGGGAAACTATTTCCTGGACATGGTGGAGTTTTAGATCGATTTGATTCTACATTTTTTGCAATGTTTATGTTCCAAATTATTTATAAATTCCTTGGGAATAATTAAGAGAGGTGAAAGATTTGCAAGCAATTATTGCATTCTTATTTGTTTTTAGTGTCATTGTTATAATTCATGAATTTGGTCACTATTATTTTGCTAAGAAAGCTGGTATTTTAGTTAGAGAATTTGCAATCGGAATGGGGCCAAAAATTTTTCAGGTACGTAAAGGTGAAACGGTTTATACATTAAGATTATTGCCAATTGGTGGTTATGTTAGAATGGCAGGCCATGATGAGGATGAACAAGAAATTAAACCTGGAATGATGATTACTATTGAATTGGATAAAGAAAATATTGTTCAAAAATTAAACTTTGATGAACATTTAATCATAGAAAATTCAGTCCCTTTCCAAATAGAAGAAGCTGATTTGCATCGTTCAATGACCTTAAGTGGCTACTTTGTCAATTCAGAAGAAAAAGTAAATTTAATGGTTTCTAAGCAAGCGACAATCATTGAGAGTGATGGTACGGAGGTTGTTGTCGCTCCGATTGAACGTCAATTTAACTCTGCCAGTTTGTGGAATCGAATTAAAACAAATGCTGCTGGGCCAATGAATAATTTTATTTTATCCATCATCATTTTTATTATCGTAGGATTTATGCAAGGTGGAGTGCCTTCAAATGATCCAGTAGTAGGCCAAGTTAGTGATCAATCAGCTGCTCAAGAAGCGGGACTTCAAACATCGGATAAAATTATTTCGATTGACGGAGTAGATATTCACTCATGGGACGATATGACTTCAATTGTTCGTTCAAGCGCAGATAAGACTCTTTCAGTGACGATTCAAAGAAATGGTGATACAAAAAATGTTAGTATCACTCCAAAATCAGTTGAAGGGCAAAACGGAAGTAAAATAGGTCAACTAGGTGTGTCTAGAACTTTAGATAATAGTATTTTATCGATTCTTGGATATGGATTTTCACAAACAATCAGTGTAATTGTGTTGGTGTTGTCTGCATTAGGATCAATTTTTACTAAAGGTTTTAATTTAAATCAACTTGGTGGACCAGTGGCTATTTACAGTTTGACCTCACAGGTTGCTAAGAATGGTTTAATAGATTTACTTTCATTCATGGGAATGATTAGTGCGAATCTTGGAGTAATGAATCTTTTACCAATTCCTGCATTAGATGGAGGAAAACTTGTTTTAAACTTTATCGAAGGAATAAGAAAGAAACCATTAGACCCTGAAAAAGAGGGCTATTTAACGATTGCTGGAGCTATCTTCCTTTTTGCATTAATGCTTCTTGTAACTTGGAATGATATTATGAAATTATTTAACTAACCTAAGAGTGTTTCTACATCCGTAGAACACTCTTCTTATGTAATAAAAGAGGAGGAAACAATGAGTCAATCACATAAGGATTTAATGAAAAAAGTAATTGAACAATTTGATATTGTTGATGTTAATGTTTTCTCACCGGATTTTGATGACGCTAAGTTATTACGAATTGACATTTCAAAATCAAATCAAAATTGGATTTTTCATATTCAAAATCCAAATATATTTCTCTTTGAAAAATTTCAATTGTTTACTGAATTATTGAGCAGAAATTACGAGCGCTTTGGTGGGGCAAAAACAATCATAACAACTGAAGAAAACGTGATTGTAAATGAAACTTTAATTCAGGATTACTGGGCTTATATACTTGATGCTATTAAGGATGAATCATCCGTTTCTCATCAAATATTGTTAGGACAAACACCGAAGTTCGTAAATAATCAAATTCAAATTCATTGTCCGAATGAATTAACGAAAACGCACTTAGTAAAAAATTGTATTCCAAAGATTCAGCAAGCGTATATAGAAGTTGGGTTTCCAAAATTAGGAATTCACATCCAATTAGATGATGAAATGCATGAAAAAATGACGGAGCTTTTTGAGCAAAAGGAACAACAAATACAGGATGATTTTAATGAAGCTCAAAAGAACGCTCAAATGATGTCAAGTTCCACTCAAAAGAACAAACCTATGTCTACTAACTCCAAGCAAGAGGGAGTCATTTATGGAAAAATCATCAAATCTAATTCTGAAACAAGAGCCATTGCTGATATTTTTGAAGAAGAACGAAATGTAGTTATTGAAGGTAAAATTTTTGATATTGAACTTCGCAGAGGGAAAGCAAAAGGAAAGCTCTTCGGAAATATTAAACTAACAGATTACACTTCATCAATCAGCGCAACCTTATTCCCTTCGACACCTGAAGATGAAGCAGCATTAGAAGGATTAAAAAAAGGTACCTGGGTAAAGGCATTTGGTAGTATAGAAGTTAATAAATATTCTCAAGAACTCGGTATGATTATTCGTGATATGAATTTAGTTAAGCACGAAGGAAGAAAGGATACTTTTGAAGGAGAAAAACGGGTTGAATTGCATATGCATACGAATATGTCTGTAATGGATGCAACGAATTCTCCAAGTGATTTAATAACCCAAGCTGCTAAATGGGGGCATAAGGCGATTGCGATTACGGATCATGCGAATTTACAAGCTTATCCTGAAGCTCACGGTGCTGGAAAGAAGAACGGAATTAAGATTCTTTATGGTTTAGAAGGAAATATTGTTGATGACCGTGTGAATGTAGCATACAATCCTCAGCATATTTTATTAGAAGATGCGACTTATGTAGTCTTTGACGTTGAAACAACGGGACTTTCTGCAATTTATGATAGTATTATCGAATTAGCAGCCGTCAAAATGAAGAATGGAGTAGTGATTGATAAGTTCGAAGAATTTATTGATCCTGGTCATCCACTATCCGCAACGACGATTCAACTAACGGGGATTACCGATGATATGGTCAGAGGTTCTAAATCAGTTGAACAAGTGTTAAAAGAATTCCATGAATTTTCTAAAGATTGTATCTTAGTTGCGCATAATGCTAGCTTTGATATGGGATTTTTAAATACAGGCTATGAGAATGTTGGAATTGAGCGAACTGAACAACCAGTTATCGATACTTTAGAATTATCTCGTATGCTTCATCCACAATTGAAATCGCACCGTTTAAATACACTTGCAAAACGCTATAATGTTGCATTGGAACAACACCACCGTGCCGTATATGATTCTGAAACAACGGGTTATTTATGTCATATTTTCCTGAAAGAGGCAGCAAACGACCATCAACTTTTATATCATGATGAATTAAATACAAATATTCATCCAGAAGAAGTATTTAAGAATGGCCGTCCTTTCCATGCAACAATTTTTGCAAAAGATCAAGCTGGATTAAAAGAATTATTCAAGGTAGTTTCTCAATCCAATATTCAGTATTATTACCGAGTTCCTCGTATTTTAAGAAGCATGCTTTCTAGTCGAAGAGATTCATTTTTGCTAGGTTCGGGATGTGCTGAAGGTGAAGTTTTTGAAGCGATGATGCAAAAAGGGTATAACGAAGCGAAAGAAAAAGCGAAGTTTTATGATTACATCGAGATTATGCCAAAAGCTATTTATCGTCCTCTTATAAAAAAAGAATTAATTCGAAATGAACACCACTTAGAAGAAATTATCCAAAACTTAGTGAGATTAGGGGATGAACTTGGAAAACCAGTTGTGGCAACTGGGAATGTTCATTATTTAAATCCTGAAGATAAGATTTATAGAGAAATACTGTTAACTTCAGTCAACAATGGAGTTCCACAAGAGTATCCTGATGCTCATTTAAGAACAACAGATGAAATGTTGAAAGAATTCGCATTTCTTGGAGAAGAAAAAGCTTATGAGGTAGTCGTTACAAATTCTAATTGGGTTAGCGAACAATTAGAGGAAATTACACCTGTAAAGGATGATTTATATACTCCAAAAATTGAAGGAGCAGAGGATGAGATAACTAAACTAAGTTATGATAAAGCCCATGAATGGTATGGAAACCCTCTTCCTAAAATTGTGGATGATCGTATTAAAAAAGAGCTAAAGAGTATTATTGGAAATGGTTTTTCGGTAATTTATTTAATTGCTCAAAAACTTGTATTAAAGAGTAATCAAGACGGTTATTTAGTCGGTTCACGTGGATCGGTAGGTTCATCCTTAGTAGCTACTTTAACTGGAATTACCGAAGTGAATCCGTTAGCACCTCACTATAGATGTCCACAGTGCCAATTATCAGAATTCTTTGATGATGGATCAGTTGGGTCTGGTTTTGACTTACCTGAAAAAAACTGTCCAAGATGTAATACGAGGATGGTGAAAGATGGACACGACATTCCGTTTGAAACCTTCCTAGGATTCTACGGAGATAAAGTTCCCGATATTGATTTAAACTTTAGTGGGGAATATCAGCCACAAGCCCATAACTATACAAAAGTATTATTCGGGGAAGATTACGTATATCGTGCAGGAACTATTAGTACCGTTGCTGATAAGACCGCATTTGGGTATGTGAAAGGATACGAAAGAGATTTAGGATTAGAGTTCAGACAAGCTGAAATTGAAAGACTTGCTAATGGTTGTACTGGCGTGAAAAGAAGTACAGGCCAACATCCTGGAGGGATTATTGTTATTCCGGATTACATGGATGTGTACGACTTTACACCAATTCAATATCCAGCTGATGATTTAAGTGCTGAATGGAGAACAACACACTTTGACTTCCACTCGATTCACGATAATGTATTAAAACTAGATATTCTTGGACACGATGATCCAACCGTGATTCGTATGTTGCAAGACTTATCAGGAATGGATCCAAAATCAATTCCACCAGATGATCCAGAAGTAATGAAAATTTTCGGTGGTACTGAAGTTTTAGGTGTTACACCCGAACAAATTGACTCGAATACAGGAACTCTTGGGATTCCAGAATTTGGTACAAAATTCGTTCGAGGGATGCTTGAACAGACAAAACCAAACACTTTTACGGAGCTCCTTCAAATCTCTGGTCTATCCCATGGTACGGACGTGTATCTTGGAAATGCCGAAGAATTAATTCGACTTCATAATATTCCACTTTCTGAAGTTATTGGATGTCGTGACGATATTATGGTGTACTTAATCCATAAAGGCGTTGAAGAAGGTGTAGCTTTCAAAATTATGGAAGGTGTTCGTAAAGGAAAAGGGATTCCTGATGACTTCCAGGCTATCATGAGAGAAAATAATGTACCTGAATGGTATATTCAATCTTGTTTAAAAATTAAGTATATGTTCCCGAAAGCCCATGCCGCGGCCTACGTTTTAATGGCATTACGTGTAGCTTGGTTTAAGGTTCATAAACCATTGTTATACTATTGCGCTTATTTCTCAGTGCGTGCACAAGATTTTGATATCGTTGCAATGTCTCAAGGAAAAGAGATGATTAAGAAACGAATTAAAGAAATTAGGGAAAAAGGAATGGAAGCTAGTGCGAAGGAACAAAACTTGTTAACGGTTCTTGAACTTGCTAACGAGATGGTAGAACGTGGATTCCACTTTAAGATGGTGGATGTTGATAAGTCTGAGGCAAGTAATTTTGTGATAGAAGGCGACTCTTTGATTGCTCCATTTAGAGCAATTCAAGGATTAGGACTGAACGTTGCGAATAAAATCGTTGAGGCTAGACAAGAACAACCTTTCTTATCTAAGAAAGATTTAGCTACTCGAGGTAAAGTTTCTAAGACTTTAATTGATTATATGACAGAAAATAAAGTCTTAGACCATCTGCCGGATGAAAACCAATTATCCTTATTTGATGATTTGTTCTAATATCAGAATAGTTGCGACATTCGCAAATAATATGATATACTGAAACAGTAGAATAGTAGTTGAGAGGAGAGTGAGCGGAAACGCTCACTCTTTTTATCGACATGGACTCGATTAATAAGGAGGTTGAGGCTATGAGTAAAGTAACTGAGACGGTAACAGAGCTTACTAGAGATGTGATCCAAAAAGAAGGCTTTGAGTTATTCGACTTAGAATTTGTTAAAGAAGGAAAAAATTGGTTTCTACGTTTTTACTTGGATAAACCAGGTGGAATCGATTTAGACGATTGTGCATTTATGAGTGAAAAATTTAGTGAGATTCTTGACGCTCAAAATCCAGATCCAATTCCACAGGCGTACTTCCTAGAAGTTTCTTCACCTGGTGCAGAACGCCCATTAAGAAACGAGGAAGAATTAAAAGCAGCCATTGGTTCATACGTACATTTATCGTTTTATCAAAATATTGAAGGTGAGAAATTCCTTGAAGGAACACTTCTTTCCGTTGACGAAGAAACCGTTACATTGAACGTACAAATCAAAACAAGAACAAAAGAATTTACCATTGAACGAAAAAACATTGCGAAAGCTCGTCTTGCAATCAAATTCTAAGAAGTAAAGGAGTAAACAAATGAGTAAAGAAATGCTTAGAGCATTAACAGTTCTCGAAGAAGAAAAAGGAATTTCTAAAGATGTCGTGATTACAGCTTTAGAAGCAGCATTAGTATCTGCATACAAGAAAAATTATGGACAAGCACAAAATGTAGAAGTTGAGTTTGATCAAAAGAAAGGAAATATGCACGTTTATGCTGTAAAAGAAGTAGTTGAATATGTATTCGATTCAACACTAGAAGTTAGTCTTGAGGAAGCGCACGAAAAGCATAAAGCCTATGAAGTTGGAGATAAGATTCGTTTTGAAGTAACTCCAAAAGACTTCGGACGTATTGCTGCTCAAACAGCGAAGCAAGTCATTATGCAACGTCTTCGTGATGCTGAACGTACAAACATTTACAATGAATTTATTCAATACGAAAATGAAATCATGACGGGTGTTGTAGATCGTCAAGATTTCCGTTATGTCTATGTAAACCTTGGACGTATCGTTGCTGGAATGGCCAAACAAGACCAAATCCCAACAGAAGAGTACTTACCAGATCAACGAATCAAAGTATTAGTTTCTAAGGTAGATAACACTACTAAAGGGCCACAAATTTTTGTAAGTCGTACGCATCCAGATTTATTAAAACGTCTATTTGAACAAGAAGTTCCTGAAATTTATGATGGTGTAGTAGAAATTGTATCTATTGCACGTGAAGCAGGAGATCGTGCTAAAGTTGCAGTCCGTACTAACGATGCTAACTTAGATCCAGTCGGCACATGCGTAGGGCCACGTGGGCAACGAGTTCATAACATTGTTGAAGAATTAAATGGTGAAAATATGGATATTGTTGAATGGAATGAAGATCCAGCAATCTATATTAAAAATGCTTTAAATCCAGCTCAAGTGCTGAAAGTTGAATTTAATTCGGATAATAACGGTTGTATCGTCGTGGTTCCAGACCACCAACTTTCTTTAGCAATCGGAAAACGCGGGCAAAATGCGCGCCTAGCAGCAAAATTAACAGGATACCGTATTGATATTAAATCTGAAACTGCTTATGAAGAGTATTTAGAAAACTTAGCAAATCCAGTCGTTGAAGAAACAGAAGAAGCTTCTTCTGAAGAAGAATAAAATACAGGAGGTGCACGATGAAAAAGAAAAAGATTCCGATGCGCCGTTGTATCGCTTCTGGTGAAATGATGCCGAAGAAAGAGTTGGTACGTATTGTTCGTAACGCTGAAGCTGTTGCACAAATCGACCCAACTGGTAAAGTAAACGGCCGTGGCGCTTATATTACTCTTGAACCTACATTAGTAGAGAAAGCTTGGAAAAACCGTCTATTTGAAAAACAATTAGAAATTGAAATTCCAGATGCTTTTTATGAAGAACTTCTCGCTTATGTAGAACATCAAAAAGCAAGAAAAGAGTTGTTTAGTGATGGAAGAGCTCGTTAAACAAAGAGCTTTGAATTTACTTGGAATGGCAACAGCTGCTCGTAAACTCATTAGTGGTGAAGAGCAAGTCATCCAAAGTATTCAAAGACAAAAAGGTAATTTAGTGATTTGTACCAAAGATTGTAGTGCAAACACGGTTAAAAAAATCAAAAACAAATGTGAATATTATGAAATTCCTTTTGTTCAGCAATTTGAAACGGATGAATTGTCTCTAGCGATTGGCAAAAGACGTTCTATCGTTTTAATTGATGATCGAGGGTTTACAAAGAGTCTACTGAAGATGAAGGGATTTAACGATATGAACGAATAGGAAGGTGAGACTATGTCGAAAACTCGCGTATATGAATTAGCGAAAGAATTGAATGTGGCTAGTAAAGAAATTATTGAAAAAGCAAAAGAAGTAGGTATTTCATATAATAGCCATATGTCTACAATGGAAGAATCTGAAATCTCAAAAATTAAAGGAGCTTGGAATTCTAAGCCGGCTACTAAACCAGCAGCAAAGGCTCCAAAGCAAGAAGTAAATTCTGCTCCAAAACAAGAAGTGAAAAAAGCTGAGCCTAAAAAAGAAGCTCCTAAGCAAGAATTCACGAAGAGAGAAGATCGCGCTCCAAAACAAGGACATCACAAACAAAATCAAGAACGAAACCATTCTCATAACCAAAGACGTCATGACCAAAATGATAAGAGAAATCAGGAACGTCCAAATCAAAAGCAACAAAATGCGAATGGAAACCGTCCTTCATTTAAGAAAGAACCAGCACGTACTGAAGCTCGTTCAAACCAACAAGGACAAGTAGAACGTCCACGTAACAACCAAAAACAAAACAATAACAACGATCGTTTTGAATCACCAAGAAACAATCGTAATAACGATAGAAGAAACCAACAACGTTATAACGATTTTAACAATGATGGTTTCAGTAAGAAAAACCGTAACCAAAAAGGTAAAAAAGGAAACCGTCGTGAAGAACAAAAAGCTAAACCAGCTGTTCCAGCACGTAAATTCCATGAATTACCAGATGTGTTAGTGTATACAGACGGTATGACAGTTGCTGAATTAGCGAAGAAAATCAAACGTGAACCAGCAGAAATTATCAAAAAGTTATTCTTATTAGGCGTAATGGCAACATTAAACCAAGGTCTTTCTAAAGACGCGATTGAATTATTAGCGGCAGACTACGGTATGGATGCTGAAGAAAAAATCGAAAAAGATATTTCTGATTTAGATGTATACTTTGAAGAAGCAGCTGCGGAGAACGCAGAAAGCACAGTACGTCCTCCTGTTGTAACAATCATGGGACACGTTGACCACGGTAAAACAACATTGCTTGACCAACTACGTAACTCTTCAGTTGTTGAAGGTGAAGCAGGTGGTATCACGCAACATATCGGTGCGTACCAAATCAAAATTGATGGAAAACCGATTACGTTCTTAGATACTCCAGGTCACGCGGCTTTCACAACAATGCGTGCGCGTGGTGCGGACATCACGGATATTACAGTTATCGTAGTAGCAGCCGATGACGGTGTAATGCCACAAACAATCGAAGCAATTAACCATGCAAAAGCTGCTGATGTTCCAATCATCGTGGCAGTGAATAAAATCGATAAACCTGCTGCAAACCCTGGACGCGTCATGCAAGAACTTTCAGATTTAGGACTTGTTCCTGAAGCATGGGGTGGGGACACAATTTTCGTTGAAATTTCAGCGAAATTCAACCAAAACATCGAAGAATTACTAGAAATGATTCTATTAGTTGCTGAAGTTCAAGAATTGAAAGCAAATCCTAACCGTTTAGCATTAGGTACAGTTATCGAAGCTCGTTTAGATAAAACAAAAGGACCTATCGCAACATTATTAGTTCAAGAAGGAACTCTTAAAGTTGGAGATCCAATCGTTGTAGGGAACACATTCGGACGTGTCCGTGTAATGGTGAATGACCAAGGCCGTCGTGTGAAAACTGCTTTGCCTGCGACTCCAGTTGAGATTACTGGTCTTAACGCTTCACCTCAAGCTGGTGATCGCTTCGTTGTATTTGAAGATGAAAAGACTGCTCGTGCAGCCGGCGAAGAACGTGCTAAACGTGCCTTAATCGAGCAACGTAACGCTTCAAGCCGTATTACTTTAGACAACTTATTCTCCACATTAAAAGAAGGAGAATTGAAAGAAGTTAACGTTATTATCAAAGCTGACGTACAAGGTTCAGTTGAAGCATTAGCGTCAAGCTTACAAAAGATTGAAGTTGAAGGCGTTCGTGTGAAGATTATCCATACTGCTGTAGGGGCAATTAACGAGAGCGATATTACTCTTGCAACAGCAAGTAACGCGATTATCATCGGATTTAACGTGAGACCTACGCCACAAGCGAAAATACAAGCGGAATCTGATCAAGTAGATATTCGCTTACACCGCATCATTTATAATGTAATAGATGAAATTGAAACAGCGATGAAAGGTATGTTAGATCCAGAGTTTGAAGAAAAAATTACTGGTCAAGCAATCGTTCGTGAAACATACACTGTTTCAAAACTTGGAACAATTGCTGGTTCATATGTATTAGAAGGTGTTGTTAAACGCTCAAGCTCAGTTCGTTTAATCCGTGATAACATTGTTATTTACGAAGGAGAATTAGCAAGCTTAAAACGATTCAAAGATGACGCTAAAGAAGTTAAACTTGGATTCGAGTGCGGTATCATGATTGACGGCTACAACGACATCAAGGTAGATGATATCATTGAAGCGTACGAAATGGTCGAGATTAAAAGAAAATAGTGCGAGAAAATTCGTTATGAATCGAACCGTTGGACCGGAACACCGTAAGCGACTAGGATAGTCGAGCGGATGTTTCGGGAAACGCACGTCGATTCAGAATTTTCAAGCCGTTATTCAAATAGTGCGAGACCGACTGCTCAGCTTTGGAACACTGGAGTTAAGGAGAGGAAAATCGAGAAGATTTTACGAAGCTTACCGAAGTGGACGCCAAAGCTAGGAGGTCAAGCCGTTATTCAAATAGTGCGAGACCGACTGCTCAGCTTTGGAACACTGGAGTTAAGGAGAGGAAAATCGAGAATATTTTACGAAGCTTAACGAAGTGGACGACAAAGCTAGGAGGTCAAGCCGTTATAAAAAATAGTGCGAGAAAATTCGATATGAATTGACTGCAAATACTAAATTAATATTATGATTTAAGTAGAACGAAGAGGGACTGATTGCAGTGCCTCTTTCGTTGGAAAGGAGACAAAATGGCAAACTTTAGAGTTGGACGTGTGTCACAAGAAATTTTACGTGAAGTAAATGATATCTTATCTAAAAAGGTTCGTGATCCACGTGTACAAGAAATTACAATTACTGAAGTTGAAGTAACTGGTGACCTTCAAATTGCTACCATTTACTACACAACACTTCATAAATTAGCAAGTGAGCGTCAAGCGACAGAACGTGGCTTAGAAAAATCAAAAGGCCTAATCCGTCGTGAATTAGGTAAACGTCTATCATTGTACAAAACTCCAGAATTAATTTTTAAACGCGATGAATCAGTTGATTACGGAAATCATATTGATGAGCTTTTAAAATCTATTCAAGAACAAGACGAACAAAGATAATATTTTTGAAGGCAAAAGAACATTAAACAGAAACAACTCTTTTGCCTTTTTAGTAAAAAATTACCATATATGGTAATTTTCGTGTGTATTAAAAAAGCCAGAAGAGGTGTTTTATGATTGATGCAAATAATACATGGGTATTGTGGTCTATTATCGTTGGGATTGCGACTATTAGTATCTTTTTAGAAAATCGATATAAATGGGCTGCAAAAATCAGCGGAGCGATTATCGGTCTATTAATGGCAGCAACATTAAGTAATTTAGGCGTTATTCCTACAGATTCACCTGTATATGATCAAGTTTGGGGAGTCGTTGTTCCATTAGCAATTCCGATGCTTTTATTCCAATGTGATTTAAAACAGATTTGGAAAGAAAGCGGAAGATTATTAGCTATCTTCTTAATCAGTTCTGTTGGGACTGTACTTGGGGCAGTATTAGGTTATTTAGCCTTGTCTAAAGCTATCCCTGTACTAAACCATATCGCTGGAATGATGGTCGGAAGTTATATTGGTGGAGGAGTTAACTTTGTAGCTGTTTCATCCGCTTTTGAAATTCCAAAAGAACTCATTTCAGCTGCAACAGTGGCGGATAACTTGTTAATGGTATTCTACTTCTTAATTTTACTGATGATTCCTTCTATTGGATTCTTCAAGAAACATTTCAAATTTGCGTATACTGAAGGTGTGAAAGAGGAAGAAGAAAAAGCTTATGGAAAAGATACTGTGATTACGGTTCAAGATGTAGCTTTTGTTTTTGCAATTTCTGTTATTATCGTAACTATTAGCTTTACATTATCTGAAATTATTTCAGGTCTAGGTGATAACAGTCTTATTCAATTAGTTTCGAATAAATATTTAATTCTAACAACATTAACAGTAGCTTGCTCAACGATTTTTGCAAAATACTTCAAGAAGATTAGTGGGGCAAACGAAATTGGAACATTCTTGATTTACTTATTCTTTGTAGTCATCGGAATTCCAGCTTCAATCGGAGCAATCATTGAAAAATCTCCATTATTACTTGTGTTCTGTGCAATCATGGTTTTTGTGAACATGGCAGTGACTTTTGCTGGTGCAAAAATCTTCGGTTTCACAGTAGAAGAAGCGATTCTTGCTTCAAATGCGAATATTGGTGGACCAACAACAGCTGCAGCGATGGCTATTTCTAAAGGATGGCATCGATTCGTAGCCCCTACAATGCTTGTAGGAACATTAGGTTACATCATCGGTACTTATGTAGGTATCTTTATCGGACAATTATTGAACTAACAAAAAAGCAACTAATTCTGAAAGCCAGAGTTAGTTGCTTTATTTTTTAGGCTCTTTGTCAAATAGTGTTGATGAAGAAATTTAGGAAGGGATTAAGCAACTAATTGTTGCT